>JAYWMP010000242.1:0-9551 GCA_035873255.1 Nitrospirota bacterium | reverse complement strand
CGAAAAGAAAAAGGACTTAAAGAGCAGAACGCCTTTTATCGAATGGCAGTTTCTGGTCATGAAACATAACTATCACCAGATTGAGGAAGTTAGAAAGATGGCTGATGAAATTGGTGTCAACCTTATAAGATTTATTCCTGTCGGACTCCCCTTTGACGCTGAAGGTAAAAGGGAGCTGGCAGGGAAGTGGTATCCTTATATCCATGCCGATGACGGGGACAACTATATTGAGGAGAGATTTTTGCAGAAACCGATCAATGGCGGCTGTTTTTATCTTTTCAGGTCCGTAACAGTAAACCCTGTAGGAGTGATAGCGCCGTGCTGCGCGGTCTGGAAAACCGGGGATAATTTTGGAAATATGCTGGACAGGGATTTTTCAGAAATCTGGAATAATGATTTTTATCAGAGCGCCAGGGCGTTATTTTCGAATAAGGAAACATCTTTAAGAACCTGTTGCAGCCGGTGCAATCTGTTTTATAAATTTCAGTAATAACCCGGGAGATTTTTATGCCCCCACAAAAATTAACAATATTAATCATAAGCTTTAATAGTTGGCGATATCTTGACTCCTGTCTTGAATCCATACTGGCCTCGGGGTTCCCTTTTTTCGAGATAATTGTTATCGATAACGCATCAGTGGATGGGACCCCCGAAAAACTCAGGAGTAAGTATCCCTTTATACGGTTGATCCTGAACCCCTCGAATGTTGGGCACACCCGCGCAGTAAATCAGGGCTGCAGACTGGCGGATGGAGACCGCATTCTTCTTCTGGATGCGGACACGGAGCTGCGCGCTGACGCCATTAAACAAATGTCGAAGTTGCTTGATGAAGATCCCGGGATCAGCATGGCCGCTCCGCGAATTCTGAACTCGGATGGGACTATCCAGGAAAGCGCGCGGAACTTCCCTTCTGCGTTGAATGGAATTTTCGGACGCCAGAGCGTGCTGACCAGGCTTTTTCCCGATAACCCTTTCTCCAGCCGGTATCTGGCAAAATACAATTATGGCAAGCTGACCCCACATCAGGTGGAACATATTTCAGCGGCCTGCATGATGTTCCGCAAGTCACTTATTGAGACAGTCGGAGAATGGGACGAGGGATATCATTCATATTGGGTTGACGCCGACTGGTGCAAGCGCCTTCAGAAGGCCGGAAAGACCATTTACTGTGTCCCCGGCGCTGTTATTATACATCACGAGCAGATAAGCCGTTTTCTGAGAAAAAGCCCTGTCAGGATAATAAAATTTCATACCGGGGCCTATAGGTTTTACAGGCTGCACTATACAATGGGGAGATGGGACCCCCGCAGCCTGGCCGCGGGGATTTTACTGTCAGGGAGATTACTGGTTCTCCTTGCAATAAATGTTTTTAAAAAGTCTCCCGGGTCACACATGGATCCGCTTTCACAACGTAAACCGTAAGATGACTGAGCTTAAGACCTGTTGTTCGGCAGGTGCTTTCAGCCCCTTTGGTCCTGACGGCATATCGCCTTGATTCAGTCGAACGGTAAACCGAATAATATGTCCCTTTTTTCCCATACTGCATCCTTTGGAGTGAACATCCCTGTCGGCGGGCCGCTTAAGTATCAGTGCGGATTTTTTCGATACCGGGTTCAAGCCGCTGACGGTAGAGACGGGGATCGATAACCGAAACCATTTCTCTGGTGTTGAGTATATTCCCCAGGAATTTATTAATAGAGGGGACATATTTGTCCGGATTCTGTACGAGATCATTATAGTTGATATCGATTTTTCTGATGTTCGGCTGGTTTCTCAGCCACTGGTCAACCTGTCTTAAATGTTTCTGATAAATTACGGCCATCTCCCTGTCGCCGGTGGTATCAAGATCTTCACGCCGGTTGATGAGCATTTTTTTTTGTGAGGCCAGTATTTCCTGCATTGCCCGCTGCATGAATATTATCCTGTAGACATATATTGAGGGCAGATGCTGCAAAAAGGCCGAGATGATCTTGACCACCTTGCCCTGAGCATCGACTAACCATTCATTATCGGCTTTGCCCAGTTGTTTGACACGTTCAAGCTCATAGTAGCCCCTGGGATTGTCTTCATCTGCCTTTCTGATATTATCGGTGAAGGGAATTAATCCTCCGGTCTCGAGCATTTTCATCATAAGTGAAGTGCCTGACCGGGGCAAACCCGAAACGATATTTATATCCCGGTCTCCTCTGTGCTTTCTGAATATTTTAAATAGACTTTTCATGTTTTTTTCGAAAAATAATGATATTACCTGATGCTTATTCTGAGATTTTACCATATGGTTCCGTGAAAAATAAAAAAGGGCAGGGTTTGGAGACCCTGCCCAAATCAATTTATTCTGTGTTGAGGTCTGTTAGAACAGCCCTTTTACCTTGCCTGAGGTTGTATCTACGTCTATTCTGCGGTATGCAGGATCAGATGCAGTGCCAGGCATGAGTTTAATCGCGCCGGCAACCGGTACGACGAATCCGGCACCCTTGTAGGTGAGGATGTCTCTTATGGACAGCTTCCATCCCTTGGGTACGCCTTTAATGTTTGGATTGTCAGACAGGCTGAGATGTGTCTTAACCATGCATATGCCGAGTTTGGCTATCTCAGGGTCTTCTTCCAGCCTTTTGGCCTTTGCTAGCGCCTCAGGCGTGAATTCGACGCCGTCAGCCCCATATACGTCCTCGGCGATCATTTCTATGCGATGCCTGAGCGGAACATCCAGATCATAAAGGAATTTGAAATCATTCGGCTCGTTACACGCGTCAACTACGGCATCGGCAAGCTCAAGTGCTCCGTCTCCACCATACTGCCAGTGTTTTGAGACGGCGACTCTTGCCCCTGCCTGTTCAGCAAGGCGTCTGACGGCCTTTATCTCATTTTCCGAATCAGTATAGAAAGCGTTTACGCAGACGACTGGGTTGATTCCAGCCTTTTTGGCTGTGTTGATATGATGAATCAGGTTGCCGCAGCCCTTTTCAACCCATCCCACATTCTCTTTCAGGTATTCTTCCGGCATTGGTTTCCCTGGCACGGGTATCGGAGCCCCACCGTGACATTTAAGCGCCCTTATTGTGGCTACAATAACCGCGGCGTTAGGCTTCAGTCCTGAGAATCTGCATTTAAGGTTCCAGAATTTTTCGAAGCCTATGTCGGCGCCGAATCCGGACTCTGTAAGGTGATAATCGCCCAGCTTCAGGCCGATCCTGTCAGCAATGATCGAAGACTGTCCTATCGCGATGTTCGCGAACGGACCGGCATGGACAAAGACAGGCTGTCCTTCTATTGTCTGCATGAGGTTGGGATTGAGGGCCTCGACCATCCATGCCGTCATAGCGCCGGCGACTTCGAGGTCTTCCGTTGTTACGGGATCACCGTTTTTATTGTACGCGACCACGATCTTTCCCATCCGTTCGCGCATATCCTTCAGATCGGTGGCGACCGCAAGTATCGCCATAACTTCCGATGATACCGCTATCGCGAAACCGGAATTCATCATGAACCCGTCCATTTTCTCGCCTATGCCGATAATCATATTACGAAGAGACTGGGCGCAGAAGTCCATGATCCATTTCATCTCGACGTTCCGGGGATTGACGTTCAGCCGTTTCAGCCCGCGTTTTGCCAGCTGTTCATCGTTATAATTGAACTCGTGCTGCATGCGGGATGTGAGCGCTACCATCGCAAGATTGTGCGCGTTCATTATCGCGTTGATGTCGCCGGTGAGCCCGAGAGAAAAAGGTGTAAGCGGAATGCACTGCGAAAGGCCGCCGCCGGCTGCCGAGCCTTTAATGTTCATGGTTGGACCGCCGGAAGGCTGTCTTATGGCCGCGACTACGTTTTTCCCTCTTTTGCCCAGTCCCTGGGTGAGACCCATGGTGGTTGTTGATTTGCCTTCTCCCAGAGGCGTCGGGGTGATCGCTGTGACATCGACGTATTTACCGTTGGGTTTGTCGCCGAGACGGTCTAATATTTTGGCGAAATCCACCTTTGCGACATAATGTCCGTGAGGCAGGAGTTCTTCCTTTTCAAGTCCCAGCTCCTCGCCGAGTTGATATACTGTTTTCATCCGGGTTTCTGCTTCTTCAGCGACTTCCCAGTCTGCGTGCTTTGTTGGGTCAAGTGCCATTTTCTAAAAAACCTCCTTGTTTTTATGGATTTGTTGAGATAAGACAGATGATCTTCAGTAACTGATCAGGGCATTTAAAAACTTGTCATTCATGCGCCTGAGGTTTTTGCACATGACAAGCGCAATTTTTTTCATTATCTTGAATGCTATGGGGGATGCGTCCTTCTCCAGTTTCTCAAACTCTTCCACGGCTATAAGCAGGATCGTGGTGTCTTCGACCGCGACCGCGATGGCTTCATGGCGTCTTTTTTCGAGGATCGAAAGTTCGCCGAAAAAATGTTCGGGAGCAAGAACGGCGAGCGGTTGTTTCCATCCATCGGGTGTGACTTTGGCTATTTCAACCTTGCCGGATTTTATAAGATAGAGCCCTTTTGTGTCCTCTTTTTCGCTGAAGATCTGCTCACCTTTTTTGAATTTCAGCTCCTGTATGATCTTTGAGACTTCAGCTAATTCCTGCGTATCGAGATCTTCGAAGAGAACCTGTTTTCTTAATGTCTTGATCATTGCCTATTCCTCCGTTTTCCTGCTGTGTTCTGTTTTTTTATCGGCTCTATTTTGACCGCGCAGACCTTAAGCTCGGGTATCTTGCAGGTGGGATCCAGCGCCGTATTCGTCAGTATATTGGCGGCCGCTTCCCTGTAATGAAACGGGATGAAGACCACTCCTTCCAACGGCCTGCCGGAAACGCGGGCCTTTATGCTGATGTTTCCTCTCCGTGATGAGACCTTCAGCATGTCGCCGTCCCTGATCTTCAGTTTTTTTGCGTTTGCAGGGTGTATCTCTACATACGCTTCAGGAGCGACCATGTTTAATTCAGCGACTTTCCGTGTCATAGAGCCTGTATGATACTGGAAGAGCTGTCTGCCGGTCGAGAGGACGAAGGGGAAGTCCTTGTCCGGGAGTTCTTTTGACTTCGAATAATGTACAGGCGTAAAAGCGGCCTTTCCGCGCGGAAAACCGCCCTTGAAGAGATAGGGCGTGCCGGGATGGTTGAGAGTAGGACACGGCCATTGCAGTCCGGAGGTTTCTATCCTGCCGTATGTGATGCCGGCAACAGCAGGCCATAGCCTGCCGATCTCCTGGAGTACTTCTTCTATGAAGTTATACTCCATCTCATACCCCATGCGCCTGGAAAGTTCGAGTATTATCCACGAGTCTTCTCTTGCGTTATCAGGGGGAGTCACGGCTTTTCTTACCCTCTGCAATCTCCTCTCTGTGTTTGTGAATGTTCCTTCTTTTTCCGCGAAACACGCGGCCGGAAGCACGACATCCGCTAATTCAGCTGTCTCTGTCATGAATATGTCCTGCACGACCAGAAAATCCAGCTTCTTAATGGCTTTTTTTGTATGGGTAATGTCAGGGTCGCTGATTGCGGGATTTTCGCCCATTATGTACATGGCGTTCAGACTGCCTTCCGTAGCCGCGATTATCATCTCGGTTGCTGTAATTCCCGGTTTTCCGGAAAGTTTGACGCCCCAGGCGGATTCAAACTTTTCCTTTATGTCATCGAGTTCGACCTTCTGGTATCCGGGATACTGGTTCGGGATGCATCCCATATCAGTAGAACCCTGTACATTATTCTGGCCTCTCAGGGGATTAACTCCCGTGCTTTCTTTTCCCAGATTTCCTGTCATCAGGGCGAGGTTAGCTACAGCGAAGACATTCTGTGTGCCATGGGAATGCTGGGTTATGCCCATAGTGTAATAGATGGCCGGTCTTTCGGCTTTACCGTACATACGCGCCGCGCGTACAATTTCCTTTGCCGGAACACCGGTTATTTTTTCGGCTTTTTCCGGGCTATAGTCTTTAAGTGTCTTTGAGAAGGCGTCGAAGCCCTCGGTCCATTCGTCGATAAACTTCACATCCAGCATTTTTTCTTTCAGGATAACATGCATTATCGCGTTGAGCAGAGCAACGTCCGTTCCAGGCTTATGCTGCATCCATAAGCCGGAAAACCTGACCAGGTCTATCTTCCTCGGATCCGCGATGATGATCTTCGCTCCCTTGCCGGCAGCCCTTTTCATCTGCAGTGCTATAATCGGATGTGTTTCTGTTGTATTCGACCCGATTACGAATATAACATCATTAGCACTAATTTCCGGGATCGAATTGGTCATTGCGCCTGATCCGAATACTGTGGCCAGACCGGCCACGGTAGCGCTGTGTCAGAGACGGGCGCAGTGATCAACATTGTTTGTGCCTACCGCGGCCCTCATGAATTTCTGGAAGAGATAGTTTTCTTCATTCGTGCACCTGGCCGATGCGAGTCCGCCTATTGAATCCGGCCCGTGCTTCTTCCTGATTTTTTGAAATTTCGAGACAATAAGGTCAAAGGCTTCATCCCATGAGGCCTCCCTGAATTTACCCTTTTCTTTTATTAAGGGGGTCTTCAGCCTCTCGGGACTGTTTATAAAGCTGAAGCCGAATCGGCCTTTGGAACAGAGCCATCCTTCATTAACCGTGTTTTCTTTTGAAGAGACCCGTATAACCCTGTTTCTTCTTATATGTAAGGTCAGGCTGCAGCCGCATCCGCAATAAGGACAGACTGTATCGACTTCCCTGATGTCTTTCTGTCGCCCCTTTGTGACCCACATCTTTCCTGTAAGTGCGCCAGTCGGACATACCGCTACGCACTGGCCGCAGAATTCACAGTTCAGGTCTTTTCCGAAGGGAGGGCTTACCTTTGCGTTGAATCCCCTGTAAGTGAGGTCAATTGCTCCGACCCCCTGGATTTCGTCACAGATACGCACGCATTTGCCGCAGAGTATACATTTTTCCATATTCCTTCCGATAAACGGGTTATCGTCTTTTTCTGTATACTGTCTCCTTTCGCCTTCAAATCGGTTCTCCCTGATTCCGTAAAAATATGCGAGCTCCTGAAGTGTGCAGTCGCCCGCTTTTTCACATATCATGCAGTCGTTTGGGTGGTCCGAGAGCAGGAGTTCAAGAATCGTACTGCGGAGCTTTTCTATCTCCGGATTTGTTGTGGACACCTCCATCCCTTCCGTAACCGGCGTGGTGCAGGAAGTTACAGGCCTGTTTATCCCTTTTACATCGACGATACAGAGCCGGCACCCGCCGTAAGGCGTAAGTTTCGGATGATGGCAGAGTGTGGGAATAGGTATATCGGCTGATTTGGCCGCGTCTAATATCGTCGTGCCTTCAGTTACCGATACGGATATTCCGTCTATTTTTAAATTTGGCATCTCCCTATCCTTTCCTTATCGCTTTGAACTTGCATGACTCGATGCAAGCGCCGCATTTAACACAGATTTCAGTATCTATTTTATGGATTTCCTTGCGCTCACCGCTTATTGCTCCAGCCGGGCATACTCTTTTGCAAGCGCCGCATCCTTTACAGAATTGTTGGAGTATGCGATAGGAGAGAAGGTCCTTGCAGACTCCGGCCGGACATTTTTTTTCTTTAATATGAGCTTCATATTCGTCCCTGAAATATTTTATTGTGCTTAAGATCGGGTTTGGGGCCGTCTGTCCGAGACCGCATAGTGAGGTCGCCTTTATATCATGCGACAGGTCTTCCAGCAGCTTTATGTCCCCATCTCTTCCGTTGCCGGATGTAATTCTCTCAAGTATTTCAAGCAGTCTTTTTGTCCCGATCCTGCACGGCGTGCATTTGCCGCAGGACTCAGACTGAGTAAACTGCAGAAAAAACTTGGTAATGTTAACCATGCAGTCGTTTTCATCGAGAACAACCATCCCCCCCGAGCCGACGATTGAGCCGACACTCGCAAGGGATTCATAGTCCACCTTGATATCCAGAAGCTTTGCAGGGATGCACCCGCCTGAAGGACCGCCTGTCTGGACCGCCTTGAATGCCATATCGTTTTCTATCCCGCCGCCTATATCATAAATGATCTCCCGGAGAGGGATGCCCATGGGGACCTCGATGAGTCCTGAATTCCTGATCTTGCCTGTTAGTGCGAAGACCTTTGTGCCTTTACTTTTCCCGGTACCGAAGGAAGCATACCATTCAGCGCCGTTTCTGAGGATATACGGTATATTAGCGAGTGTTTCGACGTTGTTTATTACGGTGGGCTTTGACCACAACCCTTTATAAACCGGGAATGGCGGCTTTGCTTTCGGCATTCCCCTGTAGCCCTCTATCGAGGCTATAAGCGCTGTTTCTTCACCACATACGAAAGCCCCGGCGCCGAGCTTGACTTTTATATCGAAGTTGAATTCTTTACCGAGTATTTTTTTTCCGAGGAATTTATGCTTCCTCGCCTGTTGCAACGCCTTCCTCAGACGTTCAACCGCAAGAGGGTATTCAGCCCGGATATAGACGTATCCCTTGTCAGCGCCTATGGAATATGCGCCGATAATCATACCTTCGATCACGGCATGCGGATTGCCTTCGATTACGGACCTGTCCATAAAGGCTCCGGGATCTCCCTCGTCGGCGTTGCATATTATATATTTCTGCGATGAAGTCTCCCTGCCGCAGAATTCCCACTTCAGACCCGTTGGAAAACCTGCGCCGCCCCGGCCTCTCAGCCCGGATTTTTTTATGGTGTCTATCGTCTCTTCAGGGGTCATCGTAAGCATAACCTGCCTGAGGGCATCGTAGCCTCCGGCATTGATATACGCCTCTATTTCTTCCGGGTCGATTATACCGCAGTCGGAAAGTACGACCTTTATCTGGTTGTCATGAAACTGGTGATAATCTTCCGCTACGACCCATTCCATCACGGGATTTCCATTGATGAAATGTTCCTCTATTATCCTTTCCACCATGTAAGGCTTGATGAACTGGTAAGTTGTTTTAACGTTATTCAGAATAATATCGACCAGAACATCTTTCGCGCACAGGCCGCGGCAGCCGACCTTATGCATGGAGCAATGCTTTTTTATATCGGCCTTTATGGCTTTTTTCCCGAGCTGGTTCCTGAATGCGTGCATTACATCAAGGCCGCCGGAAGCTATGCCGCCTGTCCCCATGCAGATTTTTATTATTAGATCATGCTTCAATTTAATTTTCCTTTTCTTTTAGCTTTCGTATCGCTTTCATTAAATTGTCGGTAGATAATTTGCCGTGGACCTTGTCGTTTATAATAACTACTGGGGCGATGCTGCAGGCGCCGACGCAGTTAACCTTTTCCAGTGTAAACTCCATGTCTTCCGTTGTGGTCTCGCCTTCGGGGAGATTGAGTTCTTTTGTGAGGCCGGTGATAAGTCTGTCGGACCCCTTCACGTGACAGGCGGTGCCGCAGCAGGTGGTAATAATATTTTTTCCTCTGGGTGCGAGATGAAACTGCGCGTAAAAGGTGGCTATGCCGAAAAACCTGCTGGCCGGTATATCGAGCCTGCCCGAGAACCAGTATATGGCGTCTTCAGGGATATAACCAAATTCGTTTTGTATATCCTGAAGCAGGGATATAATATTGCCGGCATCTTTTTTGTAATTCGTGTACAGTTT
>JAYWMP010000221.1:0-8004 GCA_035873255.1 Nitrospirota bacterium | reverse complement strand
AGTACCTTAGGATTAGGCCTGGAATTAGAGAGGTCTTTTTCTGATTCCATCAGCGGAAGGATTGGTGTGAATTATTTCACTTATGGTTATAGTGGAACAGAGGATAACATTGAATACGACTTTGATCTCAAGCTCCGGAGTGTTTCAGCTTTACTCGATTGGCATCCATTTAAGGGAAGCTTCAGACTTAGTGGCGGAGCAATTTATAACGGCAATAAGCTTGATGCGAAGGCAAAACCATCGGCTGACTTCGATATCGGTGACGGGACTTACTACAATGTAGACTCTCTCAAGGGCACAATTGATTTCAATGATATAGCCCCATACCTTGGATTCGGTTGGAATACCTCGTCCGGCAAAGATAAAGGCTTCGGTTTTCTTTTTGAATTGGGGGCAATTTACCAGGGCTCGCCCAAGGTTGAACTTTCCGCTACCGGTGCTGATACCAGCCTGCCGGAATTTCAGGCGAACCTGACTAAAGAGGAAGACAATCTTCAGAGTGACATGGACAAATTCAAGGTTTATCCTGTTATAGCACTTGGATTAATTTATAGATTTTAGAGGGTTGGAATAAGGTGTAAGACGGGTGTTGTCCTGTCAATAATTCAGACGGGGTCTTGATCCTGCAATCAACCGGCCCGCCGCAAACCGACGGGCCGGTTGATCTGAAGGTGACAGAATTATTTCAAAAATGAAATAAAGTCTCTACTTCTGAATGATGTCCCTGAGGGCATCACCAATCAAAACTATGAGATTTTTGACGTCACTTTTTTGGTATAGCCGGATACAATGTCCCTGGCGTCTTCCGCCATGTTCGCCATCTGTTTTCTGGTTTTTTTGCCTGACTGGAGAGCCAGCATTAATGCCAGCCCGGCTCCGGTGATCGCCCCTGAAAAGAAAGATATTAATACAGCTCCAACGTTATCGTCAGCTGAATGGAACATATCGGCCTCCTCTTTTGCTATATAGTGTCTGTTTATAAACTCAGCCTCTTTATCTGTCATTCCGGCAGTCCTTAAGCCGGTCGACGCGACTCGCGTGAAGACTTACATCGAAAATCCAGTGTTTTCGATGCCTTCTGGATGCCCGAAGTCTGCTCTTGATACCGATAGGGGGCTTTTATTCGGGCATCCGGAACTGTTTGAAAAGACTGGATTCCGGCTGAAGAAATACGGAATGACGGGCGGACACTTTGACTTTATACGCAGTCTCTATTTAAAGTTAAAAAATGGAATATGGACCGGTGAGCAGTGACGGGATATGAATAGTGAAATATTAAATAAATTGAAGGTGTTGTTATCGCAGGGGTACGGCGGTATGTTTCTTGTTGAGAAATATACGCGGGCTATGGATGCTCTGCTGCTTGATATCTTTAATTCAGTCGATAAAGAGGCGAATATCGCGTTTATCGCCACTGGTGGATACGGCAGGGCTGAACTCGCCCCGTACTCTGATATCGACATTATGATTTTCGCTCCTGACAGGATAAATACTGAAACCGCCGAGACGCTGCTGCATAAGCTTTGGGACACAGGGCTTATAATCAGCCATTCATTCAGGACTCCGGATGAGTGCATCGAAGAGTCTTTAAAGGACATAAACACACGGACGTCCCTTCTCGAAGCGAGATATGTTGCCGGAGACAGGCGGATGTACGACATTTTCAGAAAGACTGTCTATCCGGAAATACTCTTTAGACGGAAAAAAAGCTTTGTAAGGGAAAAACTGAAGGCCATGGAAAACCGGCACCTGAAAACCGGCAATTCCGTTTATATGCTTGAACCGGAGATTAAAGAGGGTGTGGGCGGACTGAGGGACATCCATTCCGCGTTCTGGCTTTCAAAAGTGGCGCTTAAAATCAGGGAAATATCTGATTTTTCCACCTTAATAAGCCCATACGATTACAAGAGACTGATGGGAGCGTATGATTTTCTGCTTAAAGCCAGATTCTGTCTCCACTTTGACGCCGGAAGGAAGAACGATCTCCTTTCCTTTGAATACCATGAACATGTGGCGGCATGTATCGGGTTCAGGGATTCTGGGAAATTCAGGGCCGCGGAGAGATTTATGCGTTACTACTACCTGAAAAGCAGGACCATAAAAGATATAACTCATAATATAGTAGTTGCGTGCAGCAGGCCTTATATAATTATCCGCAGGGACATGAATTACAGGAAGATAAACGATGAGTTTGCCGTGTCGGGCGGGAGATTAATAGTTAGAAAAGATAATCTCTTTAGTGAAAAACCGCATAAGATTATGGAATGTTTTTATCTTTATTCGAAGACAGGCAGAAAATTCAGCGATATCACGAGAGAGAACATAAGGGCCAACCTTTTGAAAATAAATAAAAAAACAAGGAATTCCCCTGTTGCGATCAATTATTTTCTCGACATATTTAAAGGATCGCGCGTCTATGAAACTCTCAGGGAGATGCATGAGACAGGCGTCCTGGCAAGGTTTGTACCCGAATTCGGCGCACTCAGGTCGCTCGTTGTATATGAGCCTTATCATATGCATACTGTTGACGAGCATACCCTCATTGCGATCAGGAGCCTGGAGAACCTGAGAACGACTAAATACGGGAAGCTGGAATACCTGCGGGAGATAACGGAAGAGATTGAACATTTTGATACGCTTTTCCTGGCATTATTGTTTCATGATATCGGCAAGGCGATCGGCAGGCGTCATGAAGAAGAAGGATATAAGAGGCTCAAGGGTATTATGGAAAGGTTTAACATTGACAGCAAAAAGAGAATGAGGATCGAATTCCTTGTGAAAAATCATATTCTTATGCCGAAGATGGCGCTGCATAGGGAGACGAGTGATATTGAAGTAATAGCCGGGTTTGCCGAATCGGTCGGCGACATGGAGAACCTTAAGTCAATAAATCTTATCACATACGCTGATATGTCGGCGGTCAGCCCGCGGTTCCTTACATCATGGAAGGAGTATCTGCTCCTGGATTTATATGACCGTACCCGGGAGTACCTACTGTCGGTAAAGGGTCATAGATCGGAATATATCAGCAAGCTGCTGAAATCATCCCGGAAAAGCATGACAAAGGAGACTGTCGATTTCATCAATGAGATGCCCGAAAGATATATCCTTTCAACAACCAGGGATAAAGTTCTGGATGACTGCATGCTGGTTGAAAGAATGAAGAAGGTCGGTTTTGCTATGCGTATCGACCATCGCGTCGGGGGGGTGGCCGAGCTGGTATTATGCGCCAGGGACTACCCCGGTCTTTTTTCCGGAATCGTTGGTTTTTTGTCTTCCAGGGGACTTAATATCGTGAGCGGAAGAATATTTACGGGAAGTGAAGGAATCGTTATTGACAAGATCTCTGTTTCCAACTGGAACCAGATTTGGTGGAAGGGACTGGAAAATGATTTGAAGACAGGCATCAAAGAGATTATTGAGGGGAAATCTGTTAAAATTCATAGATGCCCGAATAAAGAGAAGAGCCTTTTCGATCTGTTTATCGAGTTCGATAACGAAGCATCGGAAGAATACAGTCTTATTGAGCTTTTTTCTGATGACAGGGTAGGGCTGCTTTTTGATATATCGGATATTATGTCTAAAAAGGGGATAACAATTATTTCAGCGATGATTAATACTGAGGCCGGGCTTGCCCATGATGTTTTTTACGTTCAGTCCGAAAATAAGGAAAAGCTCGATTACATCGTCGCTCAGGAGCTGTTGGCGGATTTATGGCGGATGTTAAAAGAATAAGAAAACTGCCGTACTTAATCGCTTTCGCGGTGATTATCGGCATTGCTTTTTTCGTTCTCAGGGGACCGCACATATCAAATGTCCTTAAGAAGTTGATACTCCCTGAACTGGAGATGGTATCCGGAAGAAATATAATCGCGAAAAAAATATATCTGAATCTCTTCCCCCTGTTTATTGAAGCGAAAGGCCTTAAGGTTTTTGATGAAGACGGTCGAAGGGTGCTCTTTGCGAAGAGAGTCAAGGCCTACTTTGACATATCCGGGCTGTTAAGCAGAAATGCGGTAATTCGCCGGTTGGTGATTAAAGAGCCTGAAATAACCGCGGACAGGGAGCAGATCAACGAGATAACCGAAAATATTCGAAGAAATACGGCAAAGAAAAGAGATGGTTCATTTAAGGTTACAGTCATAGTGGTCGAAGTACAGGATGGGGGAGCGATTTATAGCGATTCAAAGACCGCCAGTGTGACGGATATCTCCGGTTTTAACTGTGAGGTGATTTTCGGCAGAACGCGGCGAATCAAGGCAAACGTGGACGACATCAGTTTTAAAAAAGCAGGATGGCCTGAATTTTCGGGGAAGGCTGCTGTCGGCCTGACTGTAACAGACGGGAACGTCAGGATAAACATGCTCGATATCAGCTCTTCAGGATCGGAGATTAAGGCGTCGGGAGAATACCGTGAGGACCGGTGGGAATTCAAAACAGATGTTCAGTTACCGGCCATGACCGTCAAGAAGATATTTAATCTCAAGAGCAGCGGTGAAGGAATGATCAGGACCGAGGGAAATGTGATGTATGCCGGCGGCGAGATCTCGGTTGATATGGATCTTACAGGGAAATTTTATCTTCAGACGTTGATGGAGCTCCTCAGGGTAAAACAGAAGGTCGAGGGCCTCGTGGATGTCAAAGGGGCGATAAAGGGGCCGCTCAGGGACATTACTGGATATGGAAGGGCGTCCATGCGACAGGGAAATCTTTTTAATGTAGAGATCGATTCTATGGACTGCGATATCTCATACGCCGACGGAAAAATGAAGTTTATCAATGCCGACGGCAGGCTTTATAATGGTTCGGCCACGGCCTCGGCATACATAAGACTGCCGAAAGTTACATCCTACAGCCTGGATATAGATTTTTCAGATATAGACAGTATGCCGTTATTCGGCCTTATAAGATGGAACCCCGGCGTGCCCGGGGGAAAGGTTAACGGCAAGTTATCGACATTGGGAGCGAAATTTAATCCCGATGGCTGGTTTGAATATAAAAACACGGCATCAGGAGAAAACGTGCTCGGCAGGGTGAAGAAGATGACCGGAAAGTTTGCAAAGCAGGGACCTGTTTTAACCCTTAATGAGATCAGGGTCGACACGGAAAGGTCCGGGATGGACTTCAGCGGGTCCCTTGATCTGAAGAAGAAGATACTGGATCTTCAGGGCAATGTCAGAACGGACGATGTCACTGATCTCAGCGGGCCTTATTATGAAAATCTCAGGGGAAAGGGAGAGTTCGCCGGCGGAATAAAAGGCGATTTTCACGATCCTGTAATAACCGGTAACATAAAAATATATGACCCTGTAATCGAAGACTATGCCGCCGCTATACTTGATGCGGACATTATATACAGTAAAGACCACCTTGAGATCAGGGACCTGACCCTTAAAGGTGGTGTCGAGCTGCATAAACTCGCCGGCGATATTTATTTCAGAAAGGCCACGAGACTTTTTGATTTTTCCGGACCTGAATTCAGCCTGAATGTCTCGCTTGGAAACGCCGACCTGGAGAATTTTGTCGGAATTTATAATCCCGAATTTGCCGGTTCCGGCAGAGTACGGGCCGATATGAGGATTGAAGGGACCGCCGTCAATCCGGTAGTAGAAGGCGCGTCGTCCATTTTGAACTCAAAGATATATGATCAGCCCTTTGACTCTGTTTCTTTTGACTTCAGGTATGCTGACAGGAAACTTGAATTCTCGAAGATGGTGGTCAGGCGCGGCAGATCGTCGCTGAATGCCGACGCCGTCATCGATACCAGTGGTAATTTTTCATATAACGCGATATCAGACAAAGTGTTTCTTGGTGACCTGATACAGCGCAAGGTACCACTGGACCTCGCTTTCAGTTTGAAATCAGAGGGTAGCGGCAGATTCGATAATCCATCAATTTCGGTTGATGCTATGATGATCGGAAGCATGTATGAAGGCAGACGCATAAGGAAAGGAGCAATAAATGCATCTATCAAGGATAAAAATCTCATAGTAAACGCCGGTCTTGATGATAAATATATAAACATTACCGCCAAGGCAAGACTGGAAGAAGATTTCCCCTGGGATGCAACAATTGAGATACGGCCCGGCAGTTATGAATTTCTTCTCGCGCCTTTTCTGAAAGACGTGCCCGAGGACTTCACCCTGAGTCTTAACGGCACGACTTCGCTTCACGGTGACAGGAACCATATCTACGGATCATCGGAAATAGAACAGGTTGTGATTTCGATGTATGGCTACAGTTTTTCCAGCGAAGAGCATATCAGCCTGGATTTTAACGACAGGCTGATCGTATTGAATAAAATAACGATGCAGAGCGGTAAAACGTCTCTGAGTATCAGCGGCAGTCTCGAAATAGGAAAACAGTATGACCTTGTACTGGAAGGGAGCTCGGCCCTCTCTCCATTCAGGAGCCTATCGGATAAGCTCAGCCTGTTAAAGGGTGACGCGGAGTTTGTTTTTTCGATTACAGGTGATTGGGATGAACCTGAAATAAACGGTGGTCTTGGATTATCAAACGGATCTTTTGGATTGAAGGACTACTATTACCGGATCAGTTCCCTGGAGGGATATCTCTATATCGACAGGGACAGGGTGGTTTTGCATAAGCTTGTCGGCAAGGTGGGAGGCGGAGATGTGGAAATATCAGGGATCGTTTATCTGAAGAAGTTTTCCTTTAAACGATTCTATGTCGAGAGTGAGCTGGATAATATTACAGCCCTGGTCTCACCAGATTTCAAGATTAATTTCGGTGGTAATATTCTGTTGAAGGGCGTCCCCGATTCGCTGATGATACTGGGTGATTTAAAGATAAACCGGGCCTGGTACAAAGAGCGGGTTGAATGGAAAAGCTGGCTGTTAAAAACCAGGAAGACCGAAAAATTCAGGACGGACATATCGGGAATTGAAAAGGCCAGGTTGAATGTAAAGGTGACAGGGAAAGACAATATCTTTATTGATAATAATGTTGCGCGGGCTACGGTCAGCACCGATCTGCTGCTGAAGGGCACAGTCTACCGTCCCGTTCTCTTTGGCAGGCTCGATTCGAAAGACGGCACTGTATATTTCAGGAACAACGAGTTCAGAATTCTTCATGCAAGCGCTGATTTTTCCGATCCACACAGAATCAACCCGATCATAGCGATTTCTTCCGAAACAATTGTAAAAGGTTATAAAATAAAGATGAACCTGGAAGGTCAACTGGACCACTTTAATATGTCACTATCCTCGGACCCGCCGCTGGAGGAGATGGATATTCTGGCGTTGCTTACGCTCGGACAGAAAGGAGTTGAGTTAAAGGGACTGGAGGGCGGCATCGGCGCTGGTGAGGCGACATCTTTTGTGACCGGAAAATTACAGGATGTGATCGAGGAGAGACTGAAGACCGTTACGGGTCTTGACCGGTTACAGTTTGACCCGTATGTCTCCAAAAGCTCGGGGGCGGTCGAACCCAGGGTAACTGTTTCCAAACGGATGCTGGGAGAGAAGATATTTATAACCTATACTACTACTCTCGGCTCTACCGAAGAACAGATTATAAAACTCGAGTATTTTATGAACAAAAACATTTCCGTGGTCGGCGTCAGGGATGAAAGGGGAATACTCGGGGGAGATATCCGGTTCAGGTTTGAATTTAAATGATTGATGAATATATAAAAACTGGGAAGGAGACTTCTTCACATGCTTTGTCCGACCGGATGGAAGGAAGAAGCGGTCTCCGCCCGCTGCAATTTTTCTACGGAAGGCGAGGGTTATCCTTCAGCCTGTTTTTTTTATTGATAATGTCAGTTATGTTTTACTCAGTCAGGGCCGAGGCTTTAACTGCGGGCAGGATTGAGATAACAGGACTTTATTCGATAGGGGAAGATGAATTTCTTGATATGTTCGGCATCAGGGAAGGGAGTGTGATTGACGGAGACAGGGTAAGGAAGGGGATAAAAAGGGCCTTTCTGAAGGGATTGTTTGAAGATATTTCTGTTGAGGTTCCAGACGGTTAAAATCCGGC
>JAYWMP010000192.1:0-5737 GCA_035873255.1 Nitrospirota bacterium | reverse complement strand
TGTATAAACAATCGGGGCCTTTTTGAGACTGGGCTTGTAATGAGAAATCCAGCTATCAGGAAAGTTCTCTGTTGCGTCAGGATGGCATTTCCGGCATCTTTTCACAAGATTTGCTTTTACTATCGAAGACTTCGGGCCGGTAGTGGGCGTAATGTCATGAACGCCGTGACAGTCAACGCAGACAGCGATCGGTTTTAATGTTATCTGATTGCCGGTGTCCTTCTGCTTTTTGTAAAGCTTGAGGGTTATGCCGTGAAAGTCCTGTAGATAACTCTGAAGAACAGCTGTGGTCAACCCGTATTTGTCCATCAGTTCTTTGTTCGCGTGACAGCCGCCGCACATCCCGGGGATCTTTTCCCTGTAGTCGAATGTCCGGGGGTCTTCGATGTTATGGGCATGGTGGCAGTCCGCGCAGACGGGTACATCCTGGTTGTGGTCCACAAAGAGCGCGCTGCCGTGCACGCTTGATGAATATATCCTGTATATCTCTCCATGGCACTTTTTACATCTTTTTGCACTCACAGTCCTTTCCTGTCCGGCCCGACCGATCGAATGCGCACCGTGACAGTCAACACATACCGGCGCTTTCAGGTTGCCCTGGCTCAGCATTGAGTAATGAATGCTTTCGAGGGTTTTCGTGTATTTATCAAAATGGCATCGCCTGCAGCTTTCAGATGACGCGATTACATAATCCCGGCTGCTCTTGAATTGTCTGATCGGATGTTTTTCAGGAGAAAATCCGAAATGGCAGTCAGTGCAGTAGAGCTTGTTATGAACAGATGTCTTCAGTATCATGTGGTCCAGCTGAACAGACTGTTTTTCACCGTTTTTAAAGGTCATGCTCAGCTTGTTCAAATGGCATCCGAGACAGTATTTCGGCTCCCTGAGCTCCTGTCTCGATACCGGCTGGACAGTATGCGCGCCATGACAGTCAACGCAGTATTGACCACTTTTTTCGGCGGCCTTGACCATCCTGCCATGTAAATCCGTCCTGAATGTGGTATGACAGCTCTTGCATATTGCGGCGCCTGAAATAGCGTAAGCTCTTCTGTTCTCCAGGATCCTGCCCGGATGTTTTTCAGGAGAAAATCCGCTGTGACAGCCCGAACAGTCCAGCATGCTGTGCACTGAATTTTCAAGGAGGTCTTTATTTACAAAGAGAGAAAGATCTTCGCCGTTTTTTAACTTCGTCGTGAAATCCTTGTTACTGTGACAGCCGAGGCAGAGGTCGGCGGTGCCGGAAGGTGTTGACTGCCCGGCTATGCTTTCAGACGGTAAGCATAGGCAAAAGATGACAAGCACAAGCTTGAATAAAAAGGCGAATCCGGACAGCATAATTATTCTCCTTAATGTTCATAACGCGACGCGCATATCAGGGCTCATCCCGTTTATATACGTATGAGTCAACATTTTCTCCTGGTTGCTGTCTTCATAAAAATTCTCCATATGTTATTACAACCATAGCAGATTAAAGGATATAAATACAATCGGTATAAATTCCTATATGGACCAGGGAAAATGTCTTATCCACCGTATATGTCCACATTCCATCATGTACTTCACGTTATCTGTATTTATAGCATGCTTTCAGCCATTTTTAAAATATTTTCCGGAGAATCGTCGGCAATAAGCGTCAGGCTGTATCCCCCTTCATCCCATGACAGCCGGTTGCACCTCTCGTTACCCCTGCAGACGGCAAGTGTCAGCTTACCCTCCCTGCCCTTGACGGACACAGTGCTCTCCTTCCTGATATATAATATATCCGTCCTGTAAGGCGGTTCAAAATGTGCTTTGGCGTCTGCCTGATAAATGGACAATGCAAAGCTCTTCGTGTCCGTATGTATGAAATGCATTATGATCATTACGGAAGGTCTCTTCTGGGCGAATATTTCGGCAGGCGGCCACTTGATATGCTCGGGGAAGTAGGCTGGTACATATATTTTCGGAATCTTGAGCGTTGTCTTCACGTCTTCGACTGTTTTGTACTTCCTCATGTCTTCCTTCTGGAATGACAAAGGTATCCAGTTAAGCAATTTCAGGACGAGCACGGTCGCCAGAATCGTCATGGCAAAGGTAAAAAACATGCGGAACTTTGTCTTTAAACTGTTTTCCATAGGATCAGACCACAAAATAATTAATAATGATTATTACTCCCGTTGTCAGGATAAACCGCACCCAATCGAACTCTTTGTCACGATAATCCTCCCTGTTTTCGAGTCTCGCTATCCTTTCCTTGAGCAGGAGGTCGTGGCTGTGGTTTTCCAGTCCATCTTTCAGGGACGCGATTCCGCCCATTAAAAAAGCCTTCTTTCCATACAGAGAAGAATAAAAGATTTTTAATGCAGATGCAAGAACGAGCGGTTTTTTTGTCAGAGAGACGGTTATGTCGTCGCATATATGTTCATCATCCTGTACGATCCTTCTGAAGACGATAAGCACTATCGGATTAAAGAACATCATTGCGCGTATAATAAAGATAATCCAGGTGGTTGTATTGCTCCTCCTGACTATATGGGCAAGTTCGTGTGCTATCGCACTCCGGAGCTGTTCCCTGTCCAGCAACTTAATGAGACCCGAGGATAATACGATGGAATGCGTGTTTGACCCGGCAGTCAGGATAACCGGGTTCTCATTATCAATTATGGAAACTGGCGGTTTTTCGATCCCAAGCGACATGCTCAGCTCTGTAACCATGGAGTCTATCTCAGCGTTCGAGGGATGATCATCACTGAAATTGTCTTTTCCTCTTGAGGAGAGGTCCCTGAAGATCGGAATCAGTTCCTGAAAAAAAAAGACGCCTGAAGTTGCGATCAGCAGGAGCATGAAAATAGTACTTACCGGGATAATGTCCCATAATTCAACTGTCAGCCACCTGTGCATATTGAAGAGCGCCCGTTCTTCACGGAAGTACAGGGAGTTTCTGTTCATGTTTATCAGGTTATATAGCGGGAACATGGATATGGGCAGTATCAGAGTCATCAGGCGGTACCGGAACTGATTGAGGGGATTTTTTATGTCCCATATCCGGATTGCCCGTTCAATGATTAATATGGCGACAAGTGAGTGCAGAAATGTCTGGACAACATACATTCCTGACAGAGAGTTTATCAGCCACACAAAGCCGCCTTAAATGCCGTGCAGTAACATTTCATGAAAAAAATTACTCAACAAGATAGTGGAACCTTTGCCTGAATTCCTTAACGCTTAAACCGGCCGCCCCGGCCAGCCTCCGGATATTTCCGGCGCTGAAATCGCCCCTTTCGAGCCTTATCATGTAGTTTTTCCCCACTTCATAATTTTCTGCATTGATATCAACGAACCGGACTTTGGTTCTCCCTGTTGTATGGTCCCACATTTCGACAAAGGATACCGGCCTCAGTTTCCCGTCGTCAAAGACTATCATTGCGGCAGTGCCGCCGTTGAGCAGAAACCTGACGGCCCCATAACCGAGATTTCTGGTATATTCAATGTCATATGGTATCGGATCGGCGGCCCTTAATTCATAGCCGATATTTTTATGCACGATCGTCATTTTTATTCCCCTGGACGCAAGGCTTGTTTTTATAATATTTTTCAGCACTCTTCCCGCCGGTATCTCCGACAACCTTACTCTGCCCAGCTCATCTTTTTCCACTTCCGTGTTTTTAACAAGATCCGGGAGATCAATCCTGTTTGATATGCCTTCGGCAAGAACAGCCACTCCATGATCTTTGCCCATGGAGAGCCTTTTGATAATCGCCCCCTCGAGTATGTCGGCGACTTTTTTGATCGGGAGCTTCTTTCCGCTGAATTCCTCGGGTATCAAGGTCAGGGTCGAGCCAGCGGCCTTGCCTATGCCGAGGGCGAGATGGCCGGAATATCTTCCCATAGTGGTGATAAAATACCACCTGCCGGTAGTCTTCGCGTCTTCCATTAAATTTTTGACCAGCTCCACTCCCCAGTGGCGCGCGGTCTGGTAGCCGAAAGAAGACTGCCCCCCGGGCAGATGGAGGTCATTGTCTATTGTCTTGGGCACGTGGACAACCGAAATTTTCCCCTTGGCCTCCGTCTCTATCCATCTTGCCATGAAAGCGGTTCCGTCTCCACCTATTGTTATAAGATACCTGACCTTTAATGCCTTTAGCGTCGATAAAAGAGTCCCGAACCTTTCCGCTGCATTCTCAATCGAGTCCCTGGACGTCCTCAATATGGAACCACCTGAAGTATGAATTCTGGATACTTCGTCAATCGTTAACGGTATGGCGCAGCTCCTGTCGCCTAAAAAAAGGGGTCTGAATCCGTCGACGATTCCGATTACCTTCTTACCTTCATTGGCGGCCTCAATTGTCGCGGCGCTGATAACTCCATTAATACCCGGCGCAGGGCCGCCGCCTACGACAAGCGCGATCACCTCTTTTTTCATGATTCCTTCAGTATATTATCCGGTATCTGTTTTCCGATTACCACGGCGGGCACTGTTTCTCCGACTATCCCGACTGTGTTCTCAACCTTTAACTTGTGGAACAACAGGCCGAACTTTTTCTCCAGCTCCGCCATGATCGGTTCTTTGATATCGCTGCCCAGGTCCCACCACTTCTTCTTCAACGCGCCAAAGCCCTTTTTCCTTGTGCTGTAGATAAACTGCTCCTCTGTCTGGCCTTCCTTGCGTTCATTCGCGAATTCCTTCCGGATATAATCATAAATCTCATCTCTGAATGCGTCCGGCAGGTGTTCGCTGTCATAAATTATGTTCTGAAACCCTGTTGCCAGATGCACCTCTGAAGTGCCTGTTGCGGGGAACATGTCGAATGCGTCCTCGGGGAGTGTCGATGCCCCGTGCTGGACAGCGCCGGAAAGGCCGTATTCCTTTCTTGCGATGTCCGACAACTGTCTCAGGGTCTCGAAATCTATCTTGACCTGCGCCAGTGAGCCGTCCGGCAGGACAACACCTCCGTGTGAAGTACCTGACTGTACGCTCAGCTTGCTGAGCCCCGGACTTCCCTTGAAAGTTTCGTTAAAACCGTCAAGGTACGCCTTTAATTCCTCCGGGGTGCTGTTCTTCTTGCCGATCTCGCCGATCTCGCCTCCGATGGATACTTTGATTCCCTGCGGCTGAAGCTCCCTGATGAGGGCGCTGAGTTCGGCCGTCTTTTCGTAGTTGGGTCTCTGTTGTTCGGTCAGAGTCGGTTTCTCCAGGTCAACAAGGGTGGAAGAATCGATATCGATGTTGTAAAACTCTGCATCTATCGCTTCCTGAATCAGTCCCTTGATATATCCTGTCTCGGCGGCCGGGTCGCTCAGGAAGTGTTTTCTTACCAGCTGAAAATGATCTCCCTGTATAAAAACCGGTCCTTTATAACCTTCTCTTACGGCGGCGGACAGAACCACGGCGGAATATTCAAGCGGCCTCTGTTTTGTATATCCTATCTCCGACCGCGCTATCTCAAAAATAAACGCGGCCGTTTTTTTCTCTATCGCCTGTCTGAAGACAGCCCTCGCGGAATCATAGGTGAGCCCCCGGATATTGATCGCCGGCACGGTAAAGCCCGGGTAATTTTTTCCCATCTCCTCATACAGCCCCTGTATGGACGCCGGGAACGCCCCAAATGCCTTGGCGATTTCCTTCAGTAATATGAAAAGTCCCTTCCTTCTCTCTTCCCCGGAAAAAACCGCTTCGTAAACAAGCTGGTCCATGATTGCGAGAAGCCCTTTTTCATCCTTGATCGTCACACCGTCACTGCTTATGTTGATGATGCCG
>JAYWMP010000171.1:0-6073 GCA_035873255.1 Nitrospirota bacterium | reverse complement strand
TTTATGCAAGTCATTTTTATCTGTATTCCGGGCAGAATACAGATAAAAATGATGAATTCCATGATCTATCTCATATACATTGAGGCAATCATACCCGTAAAATTATAAGATAAACACAACAAAATTCTTCAGGAGGTGTGTAAATGGGAACTTGTGGCAGCTGCGGCAACGGAGGAGCTGGCCCCTTTTCCGAAGGAAGGGAACTCGTGGAATTTGTATTTAACGCGCATGGCGGCGCGATCAAGGATGAGCCGATTCCAAATGGAGGCCTTGAAACGAAATGCCAGGGATGCGGGGAGACCTTCATCCTGAAAACATTTGTAGGCAGATGCCCTGAATGCGGCGGCGTGCATGCGGTATCGCCTCCGCGTTGTGAAGACCCGGCCAATATTCAGTTCGCCGGCGTCGGGTATACGCTCCCTTAGAACGGATAGTTATTCTGAAAGCCCGTTAAAGACATGTAAAAGGTTTTATAACGAAACCGCTAATCTTTTGTTAAAATACATGGAGGACTCAAAATATTCGCAGGGATGCGTCAGGCGGTTTTGGCGAAGCGCATCCATCTGCCGCTAACAAATAAACTATATTGAGGCATAACTTGAAACTGGGCCTGTCCATCATCATCCTGCTCTCCTTGCTTGCACCCCTGGAAGCCGGAACCTTCAGGGTGGCAAGCTATAACGTCCAAAACCTCTTTGATCTTACACAGGCCGGAACGGAATACAGGGAATATATTCCAAACGCGGGATATGGCTGGAACATAAAGACCTTCGAAATCAAGGTCGCCAACATAGCCACAGTCATAAAAGACCTGCACGCGGACATCGTTGCGTTGCAGGAGATCGAGTCAAAAAAGGCCCTTACCGCTCTAAGGAAGCGACTTAAAGATTCCGGAGTGGATTATCCTTATTTTGAGATCGCCCGTTTCCGCGGGGGCGCGATAAGATGCGCCATTCTGTCGAAGTTTCCGATTATTCAGAAAAAAGAGTTAAGGATCGGCGGCAAATTCACAAGGAATATTCTGGAGATGACCCTTGACATCAACGGAACCCCCCTGGTCCTGTTTGTTAATCACTGGAAATCCAAACGGGGTCCGGAAAGCCTCAGAATCGCATACGCGGAACGGTTGAAGGACGAAATAGACAGACTGAAGGAAGATACCGACTTCATACTGGTGGGTGATTTTAACTCGAACTATAACGAGTATGAGACCTTTGTCAGGTCCAGAAGACTAAACAATACCGCCGGGATTACCGGAATTAATCATGTACTGAAGACCGTTAAAGACTCCAGGATGGTCAGCGAGGCCATACTTACGAAGCAGGCCGAAAATGAATACCTCTATAACCTGTGGCTTGAATTAGAAAACACCAGACGCTGGTCTTACAACTTCTTCGGCGACAGGAACAGCCCGGACAGTATTATCCTTTCAAGGGGTCTTTACGACGATAAGGGAATTTCCTACATCGATAACTCGTTTGACAGGTTCGATCCGGACTATCTGTTTAAAGGAAACACCATATATCGCTGGCAAAAGACAAAAGGCGGCAAGGGAAAACACCTTGGCAAGGGCTATTCGGACCACCTTCCGGTCTTCGCGGATTTCTCGACCGATCCCTTTTATTTCAGCGCCGATAATCCGGTTGCCTCCGGCGCCGTGTCTTCAGCGGTCCGGGAAACCAGCATAGCCGCTCTTTATACCTCAAGGGTTGGATCGGTCAACTACCACCTGAAGGACTGCGCCGTCATTTACAGGAACGGAAATAACGCGGTCATAAAACAGAAGAACGGACGGGCTGTCTTTATTTACAAGGTGGGGGCGGATCTTGAATACGGTAAAATCTATAATTTGGCCGTAACAATGTTATATGACTATTACGGACTCCGTGAAATCACGGGGATTGGCGACATCAGGCAAACCGGAGAAGCGGTTGACCTTGCACCTTACATGTTTGGTAAGACTTCTGCGGATTTATCCGGGCCTGATCTTCAGAGCGAAGTTATATCGGAAATCAAAGGCGTTTACAGGCGGGGATATCTTTATTACGGCGATAACCGCAAGATAAAACTCTACTTTAAAAATAAGCGGATGAAACCGGAAAACGGGTCGATCGTCAGCCTTGAACATGTAAGAATAGGATACCATCAGCATCCCGAGCTTTTGATAGAAAAGACAGGACAGATAAGAATAATCAGGCAATAATAAAGAATACACCGGTCTGATGCAGGCCACATAAGCCTTTGGAAGAGCTGAAATTGCGCGCGCTCCGTATTTCCCGATAAACGGCAGTGGCTGGTCTCCTCCATATTTTCCGGTCTTTTGTGCTATATTTAATTGTAACGTTTTCACATTTGGGACCATGCTTAAAGAGCTGAAAATCAAAAACCTCGCCATCATTGATAACCTGTCCATCAGGTTTGATAAAGGGCTTAACATTCTCAGCGGCGAAACAGGCGCTGGCAAATCAATAATAGTCGATGCGCTCGGCCTCGCGCTTGGTGACAGGGCGCAGTCCGACCTGATCAAATCAGGAGAAAAAGAGGCGTCGGTACAGGCATATTTCGAACCGGACGATTACAGCTCCTTCCCCGACATCGGTATAGACCCCTCGGATGGCCTCGTTCTCAGGAGGACAATCTCTTCCGGCGGAAAGAGCAGAGCATATATTAATGACACCATGGTGACTCTGCAGACACTTTCCGAGTTCGGCAAATCCCTCGTCGACATCCACAGCCAGCATGAGCACCAGAGCCTGGTCAGACCCGAAAAACAGCGGATGCTCCTTGATTCCCATGGAAAGCTCCAGACCGAAAGGGAAAAGGTGGAGTCGCTTTTCAGAAAGACACAGGCGCTTAGGGATGAATTCAATAAATTAAAGGAACAGGTCAGGGAAAGGGCCCGGAGACTTGACCTGCTCAGGTATCAGATAGACGAGATTAATGCTGCATCCCTTAATCCAGGCGAAAAAGAAACACTTGAAGAAGAAAGAAATATAGCCGCAAACCTCAATAAATTAAAGGAGCTGACGGAAGCATCCTATTCATCATTATACAGTTCCGAGGGCGCATGCATAGAGATGCTTTCAATCGCCATATCTAATTTAAGGGATATGCGGGCAATAGATAACAGCATGGAAGACGCGCTGAACGCGCTTGAGTCCGCCAGGCCACTGATCGAGGACGCGTCAATTGAACTCAGAAGCCGTAGAGACAGATATGACGCCGATCCCGGCAGACTGGATACGGTCGAGGAGAGGCTTGAGTTGATAAGGAAGCTCGAAAGAAAATACGGAGACGGGATCGACGCAATCCTGCAATACAGAGACAGCGCCGATGAAGAACTGAAGGGCCTTGAATCCTCCGACGAAAGACTGACTGCTCTGGAGGCGGAACTCAGTTCAAGAGAAGAGGCGCTGATGGACGCCGCCGGCTCTCTCTCTGAAAAGAGAAAGAGGAAAGCGCTTGAGATTGAAGAGTTAATAAAAGATAACCTCAGGGAACTGGCGATCAACAGCCCGGGGTTCAGGATCGATATAAGACAGGAGACCGGCGATGACGGTAAATACAGGGTCGGCCCATACGGCATGGACAGGATAGAGTTTCTGTTTTCCGCGAACCAGGGCGAACAGCCCAAACCGTTATCAAAAATAATCTCCGGCGGGGAACTGTCAAGGGTTATGCTCGCACTGAAGAGCATCCTTGCGGATGTCGACAATGTGCCGGTCCTTATCTTTGATGAGGTCGATGCGGGCATAGGAGGGAAAACAGCCGAGGGTGTCGGCAGAAAGCTTGATATGATATCCCGGAGACATCAGCTTCTTTGCATCACACATCTCGCCCAGATAGCCAGTTTTGGAGATTTCCACCTGAAGATCGAAAAGAACGATAAAAATAATAGTATTCAGGTCGAAATAAAAGAACTTACAGGTAAAGAGCGGGAGGCCGAGATCGCCCGAATGTTGAGCGGCAAGATCACCGAAACATCGCTCAGGCACGCGGAGGAACTCCTGGGAAGAGCTGAATGAAGGGCAGGATAAGGATCAATACCGAACTCTGCAAGGGCTGCGAGTACTGCATCGAAACTTGCCGGGAGGGAGTTATCGTCATCAGGAACAGGTTCAATAAAAGTGGATACTATCCCGCCGCCGCAGTAAATATGGAAAAGTGCACCGGGTGCGCGATGTGCGCTAACATGTGCCCCGAAATAGCGATCGAAGTCTACCGGAAATAAGAACGTTTTGGGTATAAAAAACGGCTTATTCCTGGAAGCGGATACTATTCCTCATCGGCCCGAAATATAATTAACAATTGATACACAGCTAATTCACCGAAAATATTTTTAAGAATCAAGCGGTTAATAAAAAGGCCGATTCCGGCTTTTTGAAAGGTTATTTTTAGCTTGACATATACCATATGTTGTGCTTTAATTGTCTACAGCTACAATTTGTTGTGATGAGATCACAGGGGGCGGCAGCCAAAACACTTATGAAATTTAACAACTACCGGAGGAAATATTTATGGAAGGGTCTGCTTCAATAATACGTCTCAAGCCGAACTCACTGAAAGTTCTTGAAAAAAGATATCTGAAAAGAGATGAAGAGGGCAAGGTAGTTGAACTCCCGCAGGAGTTCTTCAGGCGTATCGCCAGGACCATCAGCTCCGCGGACTTTAACCATGGAAAATCAGAAGCGGAAGTCACCTTGACAGAGGAAGAATTTTATTCAATGATAACATCACTGGATTTTCTTCCGAACAGCCCTACTCTCATGAACGCCGGAAGGAGGCTCGGCCAACTGAGCGCCTGTTTTGTGCTGCCGGTTGATGATTCAATGGAATCGATATTCGAGGCGGTCAAGAATACCGCCATCATACATAAATCCGGGGGAGGCACCGGATTCAGTTTTTCATCACTAAGGCCCGGCGGCGATATTGTCGGCTCAACAAAGGGTGTTTCATCGGGGCCGGTCTCATTTATGACTGTATTCGATACAGCAACAGAGGCGGTCAAACAGGGTGGCACAAGGCGGGGCGCCAACATGGGCATGCTGCGTGTCGATCATCCTGATATCCTTCACTTCATTACAGCAAAAGACAGTAACACCAAGCTCAATAATTTTAATATATCAGTCGCGCTTACCGATGCTTTTATGCAGGCGGTCAAGAAAAACGGGGAATACGACCTGGTCAATCCGCGAACCAGAAAAGTTACAAAACGACTCAAGGCAAGAAAGGTCTTTGATCTTATAGTAAAGCACGCATGGAAAAATGGTGAACCGGGCGTTGTATTCATCGACAGGATAAACGCATCCAACCCGGTGCCTGAGGCCGGATCAATAGAATCAACCAACCCGTGCGGCGAACAGCCGCTGCTTCCATATGAATCCTGCAACCTGGGGTCCATAAATCTCTCCAGGATAGTAACGGACGGGGCAGTGGATTATCAGAAGCTCGGAAAGACCGTATGGAAAGCGGTCCATTTCCTCGACAATGTTATAGATGTAAACAAATACCCGATAAACAAGATAGAGGAGACCACAAAGACTAACAGGAAGATCGGCCTGGGAGTTATGGGCTGGGCCGACATGCTCATACAGATGGGTATACCTTATAACTCCAGCATGGCCATAGAGCTGGCGGAAGATGTAATGGGCTTTATACAGAGAGAAGGGAAAAACGCGTCAATGACCCTTGCCGAAGAAAAAGGTGTCTTCCCGAATTATCAGGGGAGTATTTACGACGGAAAGATAAAGCAGCGGAACGCCACTGTTACAACAATAGCTCCGACAGGCACGCTCTCGATAATAGCCGGGTGTTCCTCGGGCATAGAGCCGCTCTTTGCTGTGTCTTATATCAAGAATGTGATGGAGGGCACCAAACTTATAGAGGTAAATCCCTACTTCGAAAAACTGGCCAGGGAACGCGGCTTCTGGTCGAAAGAACTCATGGAAAGAATTGCCGAGAAAGGATCGATCCAGGAATTCGATGAGATACCAGAGGAGATCAGGGCTGTATTTGTTACCGCCCATGACATAGATCACATGGAACATATCACTATGCAGGCCGCATTCCAGAA
>JAYWMP010000165.1:0-1933 GCA_035873255.1 Nitrospirota bacterium | reverse complement strand
TTTATGGCATTGTCTTTGGGTTGTTATTGACTTCTAGTGGTTACGTGTATGGAAATACTTGCTATACGAAATGTATAGGAGTTATTCAGTTTGAATGCGGATCTAATAAGATTGTGGGTGTTTGTATAGGTGCGTGGGGATGCCCCACGGCAGACACAATAGCTGGCGTGACGAGAGAAGGGACTGGGGCGCATGAATGTTTGGATTCTGGCAGCAATACGGGCGACCCAGTAGGGGTTCAAACATGCACAAAACGGGGCGGGTGTCCTTCTGGCTATAAATGCGCCACCTGGGTTGCAAAAAAGAATGAGTGTGTTAAAACCTGCAATAAAAACCGGGATTGTCCTTCAGGGCAAAAATGCAAAAAACCGTTAGGAACAAGTTTCAAACGATGCAAATAGCATTCTTATAGCAAGTTGATACCAGGCGAGGGAGTATGTATGGGGTCAAGCTTGCATCTTGCATGAATGGTCATAGAACAATAGGGTCAGGTCCGGCATGACAGAATAAAGTCTTCTCAATAAGTTCTGGATTCTCGATGTAAGTCCTCGCGAGAGTCGCGTCGACCCGCTTAAGGATTGCGGGAACGACGGATTAAATATGAGTACGTTTATGCAACGTTAATGGCAACCCTTATAAGGCCACCGCTAATCAAGAACAAAAACAACACTGACCTGAGGTTCCTGTTACTTATCCATATCCCCGCCTGATTTAGGAACAGAAAAGCCTCTAAATAGGAACTTCTTCCAATTGTTAAAGGTCCTTATTTGGGTTAACCTGTAATCAAGGAATATAAAAAACAGAAGGAGGAAAAGACAATGTTAAAATACAAAGGAGGACATAAGGCAGGCAAGGGAACATACTGGAACTTCAATACTGGTGAGAGGATCGAGATCACCACGGAAGGCATGCTTCCCGGAGACGCAAATACCGCTTATTACAGGCTACCGGCGGCAGGCATACTTGTTTTGGGACCAATACTCGGACTTTTATACGCGGCGTTTCTTCCGTTCATCGGCATCGCAATGCTCATGAAGATAGTCACCCAGAAGGTCGCAGGAGGGGCGCTCAATTCAGTAACACCGAGTGTATCCTTTGGCTGGAGGCCGAGCGAGGCTTATCTTGCCGGCAAAAAGAAAGACCTCACGCCGTCAAAGCAGGATGAGGCTGAAAAGACCGGGAAAAGTCCTGGAAAGGATTAAGACGGAAAGAAAGCTTTTCCCTGAAAGAGGCTGCGAATATCCCGCAGCCTCTTTTTTTTTGTCTTATCATGGAATCTGTGTGGATCTGCAGGGGCATGGCGCGCCATGCCCTTGCTTACCCTTTCGCTACCGCCGGTTTTAAGTTGCTTTATAGCTTGATTTACCTTAATATATCTATACATTTTATATATAAAGCGGGAGTTAGAATAAATGGGTTTAATCAAGGGTGACCTTTCTGTAATGTCTCTGGCCGATATCCTGCAGTGGGTCGATGCTAGTAAAAAAACCGGTACGCTCCAGGTATATAACCAGGGTGATGAGAAAAAAATTTACGTTGAAACCGGAAAAATTGTTTTTATCTCATCAAATAAAGAGGGGGAACGACTCGGCGAATATCTGACCAGAAACTCGCACCTTGAAACGACAAAGATAAAATCAGCCCTGCTCCAGAGCCAGACAATGAAGGTCCCTTTTACGCAAAGGCTGATCGACCTGAAATATTTTACGGCGGAGCAGCTACAGGATATAATAACAAAACAGGCCGGCACAATACTCCTTGACGCTATCGACTGGACCAATGGCACTTTCGAATTTCTTCAGGACGAACTTCCGACTAATGTCCTTCGGGGGCCGATTTCGCTAAATACTAGCGAACTGTTACATGATGTTTTCAGGCGCCGTGAGGACTAAACGCCGTGATTCAGCTCAAAAAACTGATTTGATTTATTTTC
>JAYWMP010000155.1:0-16439 GCA_035873255.1 Nitrospirota bacterium | reverse complement strand
CGACTGCCTGATAGTGATCACGAACGTGAATAGGCCGAGAGCCATCTTTTTCTGAAACAAATGCACCTAATAAAGTATTTCTCGGATCGGGCTCCAGAATATTTTCTAGAGACCGAAGGTAATCTGTATTGAGTTTTTTGTCCATTCTTATCTTGCCTTCCGCTCATCCATCATTTTGAGAAACAGACGATACGTAAGCTGTTCCACAGAATCGCCATGGCTCATCCCATCATCCCGAAGGACGTTACAGTAATTCTAGAGTTTTTGAACAATTTGTGCAGGGCTCATTAATTGCCTTTCTGTGTGTTAAAATATAATATGGCTAAAAAATCGTTACTTGAAACTAACCCGTACCTTAAAAACCCCAAGGTACGCAAGCAAATTATTGAAATTGTTACTGTCTCGTCTTCTGCCATCGAGGGGGTTCATGCACCCGCCAGGAAGGCCGTAAAGAATATTGCCCGGGTAAAAACACGTACTACCGTCTCGTCCGGGAAAGCACGGACCTGAAAACCGCTTTCATAGGTTCATAATTCTGCCCCATGCCAGCCTGAACAGCGCTAAAATATTCCTGCCGCTTTTTACCCCGTATTCCGGAAAAATCAAGACCTCTCCGTCCTGCCTGCAATGCCATTAAGACTGAAAGCAGTCTCCCCGCCCGCCCGTTTCCTTCACGGAAAGGATGAATCAGCATCATTTCCGTATGGACTACAGCAAGCGCGGCAACAATTTCATCGTCGCACGTAAATATACAGGGTGTATATTTCTTCAGCACATCCTTCTCAAAGTTTTTCATCAATTGTGGCACATGACGCGCCCTCGCAAATGTAAAGTCGCCCTTTGAAATATTCACATTCCTGAATTGTCCGGCCCACTCATACACATCGCCAAGCCATTCCCTGTGTATAGTGCATATATCTGCTGCCGAAAAACGATGCTCTCTCGAATACATCCCCATCAGTTTCAGCTGCACCAGCGCGTACTGCTCAGCCTCAAAAACATCCATTTCACGCTTTCGGGCAATTTGCAAAAGGTTTCTGAGTACCCTGCCACGCGACCCTGGCTCAAACTGGTCTTCTATCAAATACGATGTGTTATAACGCTCTGATTTTTTCATATTGTGTCGGTTTGCAGGGGGAATTCATGAATTACCCTCCTTTTCTATTTCTATAAACATCATCATGACTACCTATATCGAGAAGGATTATTTCCTTTTCTGTTATTTTCAGACTAAGTGTTAATCTGTAACTATGAGTAATGCTCGCGGCAAAAATGTCTTCGAGCTTTCCACCGAGTGAATGCAGCTTAAGATGTGGCTGAAACGGATCATCTCTCAGGTCGTCGATCAAATTTGCCAGGCGTCCCCTTAAATCCGGATGTTTACGAAGGAACTTTTTTGCGTTCCTCATAAAGTGCCGGGTTGTTACAAGCTCATACATTCTTAATCTTCTTCATCCAGCGCCTTCAAAAGTTCATCAGCACTTTTGAACTTTTTCGTCCGCCCCGCAGTAACGTCCTCAAGAGATGCCTTTACCCGGGAGATGTATGCTTCATCCTCAGCTTCGAGAAGCTCCTGATAACGCTCTTCAGAGACTACAACATATTGTGGGCGGTTATTCCTGATAACATAAACAGGCCCATCCTTTAATGCCTCGTCAACAGCACCAATGCCCCTGCGTTTTATGTCCTGTGCTGCGATTGATCTCATGATTAATACCTCCTGAAGTACTTTAAGTGGTACTTTTATATTACTCTGTTCGGTATCTGTATGCAAGTATCATCAGGGCGGACACGCAGGTTGGCCCCTACGGAGGCGAATGTAACGGTATTGTAACCATTTTTTCATTAAGGTGTAATATAATTTGTGTAAATTACAGGTGATGGTTAATAGTAACTCAAATATAAGGAGGTGAATGGATTTATTAATTAACTGCAATCATCTGCTGAATACAGACGGATTTTCCAGTAAAATAATATAAAGATACGACATGCCGGGCGCACAAACCGGCAGATCGAAAAGGAGACTTTCAGTTATGAAAAGAAACTTTGGAATGGTGGCGGCCTCAATGTTGTTTGCCGCAGCAACACTAATAATGCCTGCATTAATGCCGGATGCTGATGCGGCCGGACGTGATTATATCAGCATAGTAGGCTCATCAACCGTCTATCCGTTTGCCACGGTTGTCGCGGAACAGTTCGGCAAAACCACGAAATTCAAGACACCCAAGGTTGAGTCTACCGGATCCGGGGGCGGTCTGAAGCTGTTCTGCTCAGGCATTGGTGTTCAGCACCCGGACATTGCAAATGCCTCCCGCCGTATCAAAAAGTCGGAAGTTGACAGATGCACCAAAAACGGCGTGAAGGACCTCACCGAGATCAAAATTGGTTATGACGGTATCGTTATCGCTAATTCACGGGATGCCAGGAGAATGAATGTCAGCCGTAAGACCCTTTTCCTGGCTCTGGCCAAGGATGTTCCATCCGGTATTGGCGAGGTGCTGATCCCTAACCCCTATAAGACCTGGAAGGACGTTAATCCGGCACTCCCCAACATAAAGATTGAGGTGCTCGGCCCCCCACCAACATCAGGCACGAGGGATGCTTTCGCTGAATTGGCGATGGAAGGCGGGTGCAAGCAATACAGCTGGATAAAGGCGATAAAGAAAAAGAACAAGAAGAAATATAAAGCGATCTGCCATGCCATCCGTGAAGACGGGGCCTATATCGAAGCTGGTGAAAATGATGTGCTTATCGTTAAGAAGCTCGAAGCCAACCCCCATGCCTTCGGCATCTTCGGTTTTTCATTCCTTGACCAGAATTCCGACAGAATACAGGGTAGTATCGTTGACGGCGTAGAACCGGAATTTGAAAATATAGCGAGCGGTGAATATCCTATCTCAAGACCTCTTTATTTCTATGTAAAGAAGGCCCATGTGGGCATGATTCCGGGTATAAAAGGATATATCAAAGAGTTTACCAGCGAAAAAGCCTGGGGCCCGGAGGGCTATCTGATCGACAAGGGTCTTATTCCCATGCCGGACAAAGAGAGAGAAAAATATCGCGAGGACGGCGGAAATCTGAAGGAATTTTCGATGTAAATATTCCGGACTGACCGGGACCGTGTTTCTAAATCACCCCCATCCTAACCCTCCCCTGTCAAGGGGGAGGGAAACAGGAATGTGAGTCTTCCCCGGAAAAAGTGAAGAAAATCTCCCTGTTATGGGAGAGCGCACCCTGTCCGTTCCTGCTTTCCCGGAGGCGGGGCATAAGAATCGCCTGGTTTAGGGTATAATATGACGCAATTAACTTGTGTTTAGCCGGTTGTTATTATTACGATAAATACCATGAAATATTCCATACTTTTATTAGTAATCATAATTCTGTCCGCAATTGGTTTCTACCTGGGCCGCCGCCGTTCCACTGGGACCGTCAATGGGGAAATCAGGAGGCTTCATTCGCTGCCGGGCTACTATGGATTATATGTGGCCCTCTGGTGTGGACTCCCGGCACTTATAATCCTGGTGCTCTGGCTCGTTTTTCAATCTTCCGTGGTTATGTCTATCGTCATATCCGGCCTGCCTCCGGAGATTCAGTCCCTGCCCAAGGAACAGATGTCTCTTGTTATTAACGATATTGTGAATCTGGCGGACGGACTTGTCACGAGTGACACTGCTGATAAGATACTGGTTCTTGCGGCGGATCATTATAACAGGCTTCGTGCCGTCGGTTTTCTTTCTCTTGTGGCTGTGGTAATGTCTATTTGCACGGCCGGACTGGGATTCAGCATGCGATATATCAGTCCGTCGATGCGGGCGCGCGTTAAGGTTGAACGCGCTGTTCAGGTTATGATGATACTCTGTTCCACCGTCGCCATATTTACGACGATCGGCATTGTATTGTCGGTGCTGTTTGAGTCGCTGAGATTTTTCAATAAGATACCGATAACCGATTTTCTGTTCGGCCTGCACTGGAGTCCACAGATGGCGATACGGGCAGACCAGGTCGGGGCGTCCGGTTCTTTCGGCATTATTCCGCTTTTAACAGGCACTCTGATGATTTCAGCGATTGCCATGTTTGTTGCGGTCCCTGTAGGTCTTATGTCCGCGATTTATATGGCGGAGTATGCCGCTGAAAATGTCAGAACCGTTGTCAAACCCCTTCTCGAAATACTTGCCGGTATTCCGACTGTTGTATACGGTTTTTTCGCCGCGCTTACCGTGGCGCCTTTTTTGAGGGACTTTGGGGCTAAAATAGGCATGGAGGTTTCATCCGAGAGCGCGCTTGCCGCCGGTCTTGTGATGGGCATCATGATAATTCCTTTTGTCTCCTCCCTTTCCGATGACGTCATCAATGCCGTGCCGCAGAGCCTTCGTGACGCCTCTCTGGCCATGGGCGCGACCCACTCTGAAACTATTGTCCGTGTGGTATTACCGGCGGCCCTGCCGGGTATCGTCGGCAGCATTCTGCTGGCTGTCTCCCGTGCGATCGGGGAGACGATGATCGTGGTCATGGCGGCCGGCCTTACCGCCAGGCTGACAGCCAATCCCCTTGACGCGGTGACGACTTTTACTGTGCAGATCGTGACTCTGCTGATAGGCGACCAGGAATTTGACAGCCCCAAGACTCTGGCGGCGTTCGCGCTCGGGCTGGTCCTGTTCGTGATCACTCTTTGTTTGAATATTGTCGCATTATATGTAGTAAGGAGATACAGGGAAGAGTATGAATGAAACAGAAATGAGACAGGACGGTTCCGGGCCAAGACTACAGTTGATAAAGGCTGGGCTGAAACGGCGTTACGCAAAAGAGAAGATATTCAGAACGCTAGGGATTGCCGCGATATTCATAGCATTGCTGATGCTGGCGGTGCTGTTTGTTACAATCACAAAAAACGGGTATGGCGCCTTTGAGCAGACGTTTATCCGTCTTGATGTTGCTTTTGACGCCTCGGTGATAGATCCTGAACATACAGGAGATTCCGATATATTATCATCAGCTAATTACAGTGGACTCGTTAAGAAAACACTCAGGGAGATGTTCCCGGAGGTTAAATCCAGGCGGCAGAAGAGGGACCTCTATTCTCTGGTCAGCCCGGGCGCGGCGTTTCATCTGCGGAAAATGGTGATGGCCGATCCAGGCCTCATCGGGACGACACAGACCGTATGGGTGCCTGCCGATGATGACATCGATATGCTGATAAAGGGGCATATTAAAACAGGCAGGGAGGGCAGAGGCCGCGTTAAAGCGGATAGGGCCGCCTGGGTTGATACATTAATCAAAAAAGGGGCGATAGAGAAGCGTTTTAATGTCGCGTTCTTTACAAATGGCGATTCCCGGGAACCGGAACTGGCCGGAATCCGGGGGGCGGTTGTCGGGTCCCTGTATACGATGTTCGTGACGTTGATTCTCTCTTTCCCTCTGGGGGTTGCAACCGCTGTCTATCTTGAGGAGTTTGCCCCGAAGAATATCTGGACGGATATCATAGAAGTGAATATCAATAATCTCGCGGCGGTCCCATCAATTGTTTTCGGCCTTCTCGGCCTTGCCGTATTTCTGAATTTTTTTGGATTACCGCGTTCCGCACCGATTGTCGGCGGACTGGTTCTTACACTGATGACGCTGCCGACCATAATTATTGCTTCGCGTGTATCACTGCAGTCAGTGCCTTTGTCCATCAGGGAAGGAGCGCTGGGTGTCGGGGCTTCCAGGATGCAGGCGGTATTGCATCATGTATTGCCTCTTGCTCTTCCGGGAATGCTGACAGGCACTATCATTGGTATGGCCAGGGCGCTGGGTGAGACCGCCCCGTTGCTGATGATCGGGATGGTGGCCTTTATTGTGGACGTCCCCTCGGGAATCTTTGACAAGGCCACTGTGCTGCCCGTGCAGGTTTATCTGTGGGCGGACAGTCCGGAACGGGCGTTCGTGGAGCGGACATCGGCTGCCATAATCGTGCTTCTGGCTTTCCTGTTAATCATGAACGCGCTGGCGGTTGTGCTGCGGAAAAAATTCGAACAAAGGTGGTAAGTGTAATATACGATGAGACGTGATGAAATTATTAGAGCAGTCGGAAAACCTTTTCTCAATGACGAAAGCGTAAAGATATCCTGCAGGAATGTAAATGTCTATTACGGGGACAAACATGCCCTTAAAAATGTGGGCGTTGATATTGCTGAAAAAGAAGTGACCGCCTTTATCGGGCCATCCGGATGCGGCAAGTCAACTTTCCTCCGCTGCATTAACCGGATGAATGATACAATCAGGACATGCAGGGTTGAAGGCGAAATTATTCTGGATGGGGAAAATATCTATGACAGGAATGTTGATCCGGTTCTGCTGCGCGCCCGTATAGGGATGGTGTTTCAGAAACCCAATCCATTTCCCAAAACTATTTATCAGAATGTTGCTTATGGACCGCGTATTCACGGTCTGGCCAGGAATAGGGCTGAACTCGACGAGATTGTAATCACGAGTCTTGAGAAAGCGGGCCTTTTTAAAGAAGTAAAGGACTATCTTGACCATCCAGGGACAAGTCTTTCCGGCGGGCAGCAGCAGAGGTTATGTATCGCCCGCGCGATTTCCGTTCAGCCGGAACTGATCCTGATGGATGAGCCCTGTTCAGCGCTTGATCCGATCGCAACGGCGAAGATAGAGGAGCTTATAGATGAATTACGGCAGAATTTTACGATAATTATCGTAACGCATTCGATGCAGCAGGCGGCGCGTGTCTCACAGCGGACCGCGTTTTTTCATCTGGGTGATCTCATAGAAGTCGGTGACACGAACAGCATATTCGTAAATCCTGAACACAAGCTCACCCAGGATTATATCACCGGGCGCTATGGATGATCCGGAATTTCTCATGGCAACGCTGTATATGATTGTAATTGAAATTGAGAGGTATGATGAAAAATGAATACCTTCATTAACCATAAATTCCGGAGAAACAGGGACTACGTCAACAGGAGGTTTCGATAATGACAGTAAGAATAGAGGAGCTGGAACATCTTAAGGAAATGCTGCTGAAAATGGCGGCGCTTGTGGAGGCGGCCATCAAGGGTTCTGTCGCGTCCCTTGTTGGGAGGGACTCCGATCTGGCCCGGTATGTTATAAAGGAAGACCATAAAATCAATGCCTATGATGTGCATATAGACGAAGAAGGTGTCAGGCTTCTTGCGCTTAAACAGCCGATGGGCAAAGACCTGAGATTTATTACCACCGCGATGAAGATCACGACAGACCTGGAGAGAATTGGCGATAACGCGGTCAATATCGCGGAACGGGCGCTTGAGCTTAACCAGGAGCCCCTGCTTAAACCTTATATAGATATACCCCGGATGTCCAGAATAGCTCAGGGTATGGTCCGTGATACCATTGATGCCTTTGTTAATGAAGATGTAAGGCTGGCGAAGGACGTTATTATGCGTGACGATTCGGTTGATGACCTGAACGAGATGGTCTGGAAGGAACTGATGCTGATCATGATCCAGGATCCGGCAACGGTTTCACGGGCGGTGAAGATCACATATATCTCGAAATACCTCGAAAGAATAGCGGACCACGCCACTAACATTGCAGAGACGGTTATCTATATGGTTGAAGGTAAAATTATCCGGCATATGCTCCCTGACCAGATCTGACAGGGATTTTTCCTGTATGCCGGACAGGGGTGAGCCCCCCCCCTGCCGGCCCATTCTTTGCCTTAAAATGAATAACCGCTTTCTCCGTGCTGTGTCTGGTCAAGCCCTGTTGCTTCATCCTCTTCGGATATCCTCAGGCCCATAGTCCAGTCGATGGCCTTGAGTATCGCCAGAGTGAAGACAAAGACAAAAAGATATGTCGCCAGTATCGCCAATATCTGGGTAATCACGAGTGATGGATCACCGAAGAATAAGCCATTCTTACCTGCCGGATTCACGGCGGTTGAGGCGAACAAGCCGGTTGCGATGGCGCCCCATGTGCCGCCGACTCCATGGATGCCGAGGACATCGAGTGAGTCGTCATAGCCCAGCTTTGGTTTGAGGTTTACGGCGATATAACAGAGGATGCCACCGCCGATGCCGATAAGTATCGCGGACATCGGACTCACAAAACCCGCCGCCGGTGTTATTGCCACCAGACCCGCTACCGCGCCGCTCACTGCGCCGAGCGCCGTCGGTTTTTTTCTGTGCATCCACTCAGCCACCACCCAGGCGGTTGCCGCTGCTCCTGCTGCGGTGTTTGTCGTCACGAAAGCAAGCGCCGCCAGTCCGTTGGCTGCGAGGGCGCTGCCCGCGTTAAACCCGAACCATCCGAACCAGAGGAGAGCCGCACCCAGAATAGTCATAGGCAGATTGTGCGGATGCATCGGCTCATGAGGGTAGCCGCGCCTTTTACCGATCACAACGGCAGCTGTAATGGCGGCGACGGCCGAGCTTATATGCACGACAGTGCCGCCGGCGAAATCGAGAGCGCCCAGCCTGGCTCCGATCCATCCACCGCCCCATACCCAGTGCGCCAGTGGCGCATAGACAAAGGTGACCCATAGTATCGAAAAGACGAGAAAGGACGAAAACTTTATTCGTTCGGCGAAAGCCCCTGTAATAAGGGCGGGGGTGATGACGGCAAACATGCCCTGAAACATCATGAAGAGGAGATGCGGGACGGCAGGAGCCATCGGCGCCGGCTCCTGGCCCACGCCGGACAGGCCGAACCACGCGAAGCTCCCGATTATTCCGGCCTTATCAGGGCCGAAGGCCAGGGTGTAACCCCACAGTATCCAGATAACACTTATCACGCAGAGGAGAATAAAGCTGTGCATTATAGTTCCGAGGACATTTTTCTGTCTTGACATCCCCCCGTAAAAAAAGGCCAGTCCAGGCGTCATAAGCATGACGAGCGCGGTTGACATAAGCAGCCAGGCTGTATCGCCCGCGTTGATTGTGGATGCCTCGGCCGCAGTCGCTATAACAGGGGAAAATAAGAGTAAGACGGCAAAAATACAAGTTTTCGACTTCATTAAAACCTCCTGTAAAATAGATGTAATCCAGTCCGTGCATAAATGTCTCTGCGCCGTCATGCCGGACTAGATCCGGCATCCAGCAGGCATTGAACCCACTGGATTCTCGATGTAATCCTCGCGAGAGTCGCGTCGACCGGCTTAAGGCCTGCCGGAATGACAGCTGGAAAAATTGAGTTTATACCCTGACTCTGATTAAAGGCGGGCATGTATGCCCGCCCTGAAACGTATTTTTATTCAATATCAGCGTTATGGATAAATCGCTGAATTCAGGTGATGATTTATTCCTGCAACATGCCGGGATTATGGCCCTGTGGTGTCTGGCGGGCCGCCGGACAAGTGCGTGTATCAACGCGGTTATATTACTACAAAATTGTCGGAGCTGTAAATTCGTGGCTTTCGTGCCGTCTTCTCATATCCTGGTCCCTGATATATACTTTGTAACTGAGATCAGGGAAAATGCAATTCCTGCCTTCGATTATCGCGAGTTTTGTCTCATTTATGCTGCCTGAATCCAGTTCTCCCTGCAGCGCCAGAAAATTTTCGATGTGTTCCCTGAATTTGTTGCGTGCGAATCCTGAGGCATTGCCTGTTTTCATCATGAACGCCCAGTCGCTTGACTGAGCCAGCAGGAGTTCTCTTGCCGACTGGTTGAGCGCTCTCTTCACCAGTCCGCGCGCGTTGAGGTTCCCGGCGGCGGATTCAGTCATCTGTTTTGCCGCCCTGTGCAGGTGCCTGTATATCCAGCTATTGGATTCATCGATCCATGTGGAGCTGTATCCGCCGTGGCCCCAGCTCGACAGGGAAGGGACGGCGGTCTCGACGTGGTTGTTCCCGGAGATATATTCCGAAGGCGTGGTGAACCTGAACGCCCTGTTTTTTTTAGCTGCTTTCCTGAAAACGAAGTTGAGCCACTCAGGCCCTTCAGACCACCAGTGACCGAATAGCTCGGCATCGTACGCGGCTGTAATAAGCGGCTTCGTTTTCAGCTTTCTGTTCAGAAAAAGGACCTGTTTTTCTCTGGATTCCAGGAAGTGTTCGGCATGCGTTTCAGCCTTCTTCATTGCTTTTTCAGGGATGTAAAGTCTTTTGTTGCCGGATTGTCCGGTTATGCTGAAATATTTAATTCCGGTGAATGTCCTGGTTCCGGCTGGAATATACGGCCTGACGTATTCCAGGTCGAGATAGAAACCGATGTCCCTGTAAAAATCCCTGTAGTCCGGGTCACCGGGATAACCTGTTTTGGCGCTCCATACCTCTCTGGATGATTCCGCGTCCCTGACAAAGGCAAAAGCGCCTGAAGGCGTCTTTACTGGGCTGCATATGTCATGATTTTTTTTGGGTTTGTGGCTGAGGATGCCGTGGCTTTCGAGAAAGAAGAATTCAGCCCCGACTTCGCTTAGTAAGGTGTCGAACCCCGGCATATAGCCGCATTCCGGGAGCCACATGCCGCATGGGTTCCGCCCGAACCTGGTCCTGAAATAGTCGGCGGCGAGTCTTATCTGCGCTTTCACCGCCATCGGCTCGGTCATGAGCGCGGGCAGGTAACCGTGTGTTGCGGCGCTGGTTATGATCTCCACCTTTCCTGAATTCATCAGGCTTCCGAACGCCGACGTCAGGTCTTTTCTGTAAGTATCTTCAAAGAGATATTTTGTCTCTGAAAATTTACGGTGATACATCTTTGCAAGAGGTTCCAGTGTCAGGTGGCCCTTTGTCCTGAATATCTCTTTCTCCGATAACTCGATCAGGTTATTCAGATGTCTCTGGTACCTTCTCATTAAAAGCCCGTCATTGAACATCTCGATCAGTGTCGGGGTCAGGGAGAGTGTTATTCTGAAATCCACCCCGTCATTCAGAAGGCCTCCAAATACCCCGAGCAGGGGGATGTAGGTCTCTGTTATCGCCTCGTAGAGCCAGTTTTCCTCAAGGTGATATTCGTTTTCAGGATACCGTATGTACGGAAGGTGGGCATGCAGCACCATTACGAGAGAGCCCCTGTTATGTGACGATAAGCTTTTCACGGTTAGGAAAATATAATACACAATATGAAAATAGAGGGCAAGCCTGTCGATGATGCCGAAAAACCTTTACAATCCGGCGTAGGCTGTTTAAAATGGATAATCCGTTATACGGTTAAAGATTACAGGCGTTCCCGCAAAAATCTCCGTGTAACTCTGAATGAGGGCCGTCTGTAACATAGTTGAATCCGAGCACGATATGGCAGCTGCAGGTATTGTATTCATGTCGTCATGGCGGACTTTGGGGAGTTGTTTTTATGAATCATATGATTTGGATTAAAGGAGTCTGGCATGTATGTCTTCCTGAATGATATGATCGTGCCCGGGTCGGAGGCGCGGGTCTCGGTTTATGACCACGGTTTTCTTTACGGTGACGGCGTCTATGAGACGATGCGCGCTTACGGCGGTATTGTTTTTATGCTTGATGAACATATCGGGAGACTGGGCCGTTCCGCGGGTTTCATAAAACTGAACATACCTGAAAGGGATTTCATCAGGGCGACCGTCTATAAAACCATTGCAGCCAATAAACTTTCCGATGCCTATATAAGAATCACTGTTTCAAGAGGCAAGGGGCCTGTCGGCCTCGACCCGGAACTCTGTGCCGAGACCACTTATGTTGTTATTGCCGGGGAATTCAGCCCATACCCCAAATCATATTACAGGGACGGGACAAGGCTCATACTGGCAAAGACAAGGAGAAATCTTATAGGGGCGATAAATCCGAAAATCAAGTCCCTGAATTTCCTGAATAATATCCTTGCCAGGATAGAAGCGAAAGAGAGAGGCGCGCATGAGGCGATCATGTTGAATGCTGAAGGGTTTATAGCGGAGGGCACGGTGAGCAATATCTTTTTTGTGAGGGACGGGATTCTCTGCACGCCTTCGGAAGAGACAGGCATCCTTGATGGGATCACAAGAGGAATAATAATCAGCCTTGCGAAGAGAAACGGAATTGACCTTGAGGAAGGGATCTTCAGGCCTGCCGATCTCTTAAGTGCTACAGAGGTGTTTTTTACGAATACCACTTCCGAGGTGATGCCTGTCTCCCGGGTGGATGATGTCAATTACGGGATAGGGGAGGTTACGCGGACCCTGCGTAAATTATACAGGAAAGAGGTTTCAGGGTATCTGAAAAATTCCGGAGTCGGATAAAACACCGGTCTGCCCGATAACGACGCAAAGCGCATAGCGCATATCGCAGAGCAACGAACGGCAACAACGCAACGGATAACGACGCATAGCGCATAGCAAAAAAACAGCAAAGACTAAAAGAAGTTCAATGTTCAATCTTTAAGGCACAAACAAAAGCAAAGCGTAACAGACTAAGACGAAAAGCAAAGAGCGGCCAGGGGAGATTTTTTAAATATGATTTTCACCTGCTCTCTTGCACGATGAGTCAAATTTATCAGTAACAGCGGGCATATACGCAGGGAATGTTCTATTCCGGTATCTTTACAAACAGGTAAACAGCGAATACAGCGAATACAAAAGGTATTGTCCATGCCGAAACATACGGGGGTATGATCCCGGCGTAACCCATCGAGAGCATAAAGGTATAACCGAACCAGTAGAAAAGGCTTATCAGTAGTCCGAGGCCGGCGCTGAAAAGACCTCCCCCCAGCTTTTCTCTCGCCGACAATGATATTCCCAGCATCATCATGAATATATTGATCAATGGGAAGGAGATCTTTGAGTTCAGGTCCACGATCAGTCTTTTATTCTGAAATCCGGCGTCTTTTAGTCGCTGGATGTATCTGTAAAGTTCAAAAAGCCTCATTTCATCGGGCTTCCTGATCTCTTCTGAAAAGAGGTCCGGAGACTCGAGACCCGGATAGTTCATCCTCCTGAGTTTTTCGATCTTCCCTGTCTCGATGTCATACTTTGTTATGTCTTCCAGTATCCAGGTCTTTCCGTTCCAGAAGGCCCTGTCCGCGATGATCCGTTCCTTTAGAAACTCCTTGCCGAACAGGAAGATATCGATTCCTTTCGCGATCTTTTTATCGACGATATAGAGGTCTATTTTTACGGGAGAGCCGTCTTTACTTTTAAGCCAGAGACTTCCACCGTTAAAGGCCAGCTGTTCACCTTTTCCTTCGGCCCTTTTTTTGAGTTCGATGGCCTGTTTAGAAAAATACGGGACTAATATCTCCCCCGCCAGGAACGAAACTATGCTCAATATTATGCCGGCGGCGATGAATGGATAAAAGAGCGTCCTCAACCTTCCTCCAGCTGCTTTTATCGCCATAATTTCCCTTCTGCGAAATGCCTGGCCGAACGTAAACAGGCTGCAGATGAGCACTGACATCGGAAGCAGGTAAATGAAGAATTTCGGTGTATTGAATAGTGAATAAAGGACCAGGCTGCTCATGGATGGAAAGTCATCTATTCTGTTTATCATCTCCACGATGCTGAAGATTATTGATAATCCCGCGGCGATCAGAAACAGCAGCCGGAAGAAGTCTTTCATATATAAACGCTGTAGTGTCTTCATCTGGATGAGACCCTTTTGAACATGAATGCCGAAAAAGTCCCGAGTATCACCAGGGGCATCCAGGCCCCAACGTAATGGGGTATTTCCCCGGCCAGCGCCAGGTTCTCACCGTATATCAGCAGCATGTAGTAAGTGGTGAATACAGCCAGTCCCAGCGCCAGACCTCCAAGCCTTCCGGCCCGGCCCGCCATCAACGCCAGGGGGGGACCCAGGAGGACGAGCATCAGGCATACCGTGGGAAGTGATAGACGGCGATGGAATTCGAGGTATAATGCGGTCTTCTTTTTGTGATTTCCGGCTTCAGCCGCCTTTCGTAGCAGCTCTATCGGGGTGAATTCTATCTTCTTGGCCGCCGGCGAGTCAGAGTCAAGATTAAGGGTCATCTTATAGCTCTTGAAAAAGAGTTCAGTTATGTTTCCGCCCTTTGTGATATTGATATAGCCGTCCTGGAGATAAAGGCCTATGCTTCCGCCCCCTTCCTGCATAAAAATTCTCCCCTCTTTCGCCATAAGCACCTTCGGCGCTTTCTTGTCCCGGCTGTCGTAAATAAATATTTTTTCGAGGGAGCCGGACGATTTCCTTCCCTTGACAATAATTACTATGTCCCTGAAAGACGTGTTGAAAGTCCCCTCTTCTATGGCAAGCGTCGACCTGTCGGTTATTATCTTTGTGATCTCTTTTCTCAATTTTATGCTGCTTTGTGGTCCGAGATAAAAACTGACCGCGATACTCGCCAGGAAGCAGAACAGGCCGAGCAGCATCACCGGAAAGGCTATTCTCCTGAAATCCATTCCGCTTGCCTTCAGAATCACGATTTCACTGTCGAGATTCATCCGGCCGTAGACGAGCAGGGTGGAGAGCAGCAGGGACATCGGAATCGTCAGCATCATAAGCTGCGGCTGTAAATAAAAGATGATCCTGGCCATATCGGTCAGGGAAGCACCAACGCCCGAAAGAAGCCTGCTCAGCCTGAGGAGCTTCTCCATCATAAGGATGGAGTTCAGAAAGGCCAGGGAGAGGAAAAAGGCGAAAAAAAGCTCTTTCAGCATAGTTCTGTAAATTATCTTCAGCATAAAGGACATTTTAGCATAATCAGTAACCATAGTAAGGATACGGTCCTTCCTCACGACAGTGTTGTCACTGCATTCGCACACGGACTGTTGAAAAAAAGACACACAGGTCTTCCTCCCAGACAGGTGGTCTCGATTGCTTTGTCTGGAATAAATATTGAAAAATCAAGCAGTTAAAGTGCAAGGTGGATGAATCTCATCGCAGGTGATATCCTGGCATTTCTTTTGCATACACAACGTATGCTTATTGCACAGACTGAATTTGTGGTTTTAATTGACTTGATAAGTGATGTTGACATAATATTCAGCGGAATGATATAAAAACTGCTGACCGGATTTTGAGATTTTTTGCTGTAAACCCGGAAGAATCGTGCTTTAAAGGCCGCCTCCATCGGAGGCAAAAAATTATTAGAGGAGGTGATCAGGGGAGATTTAGAAACCCGGGGAAAAAGTAAAAGCGGAAAGCCCGCCTGGCGGGCAAGGAGATTTAAGCCGGCTTCCAGAGTGCTTAAACTTAAAGATTCAAAATTAATAACAGTATAAAATATAAGGAGGGATAGTAAATTGAAGAAATATTTAGCAGTTTTTTTAAGTGTAATGTTTGTACTAAGTCTTGCGGCGAGTGCTTTTGCAGTCCATGCTGAGCTTCCGTCAGAGACCCAGCCGATCGTTGCAAAGGGCGACACACAGATCACACTGGGCGGTGAGCTGAGGACAAGGGGCTGGTATGAGAAGAATATTGATGCAACAGCACCTGTTGAAAGCAGTTCAGCCGCATGGTATGACCAAAGGATCAGACTTTCAGTTGATGCACAGGTCACCCCTAACGTAGAGGGCTTTGTGATGACGGAGTCAACATACAACTGGGGTCCGGATTGGCATGCCAGACCAACAGGCGTGGATATCCTTCAGTCATGGATCCTTTATAAAGGCACAGGTCTTTTTGGATTCAATTCAGGCGTGAAGGTTGGTCGTATGCCTCTTGCTCTTGGTGAGAAGCAGTTCTTTGATCACACAAAATACGGCGACGATGCAATCGTCTTCTTTATGGACCCGACAGAGCAGCTTCATGTCGGACTGCTTTCGATCAAATTCCTTGAGAATACCACAACAGTCAGCTCGGATGACCTCGACGGCTATGTCGGCCTGGCGGTTTACAAGCTTGATGACAATAACACCATTGGTGTGAACTACACCTACCTTGATATGGATATGCTGGAATTCAGCCATCAGAACCTTGGTATCCATGCAAATGGTGAGGTGTCAGGTCTCGGATACAAATTTTCGGGAGACCTTCAGTTTGGTGATGTACTTGATATGAAATACAAGGGCTATGCTCTTATGTTAGGCCTGGATTACAAAGTTGACCCTGTTACACTGAGAGCCGGTCTTGGTTATGGTAGTGGTGACGATGATTATACGGATAATGACATTGATGAATTCGTTCCGTATCTCGGCGCCGACCAGCACTACACCCTGGTTTATGAATACAGGGTTGCAAGCGCCGCTGGCTACACGGCATCAGGTCTGGCCAACACAACCTATTACAATGTAGGCGTTGACTTCTCGCCGGCAAGTGATATCTCAACCTCTCTGAACGCATATATCCTGAGGGCGTCAGAGGCTTCAGATTCCAAGGATGTGGGCTGGGAAGTGGATGCAAAGGTCAAGTACCAGCTGGCAAAGAACCTTACATACCAGATTGACGCCGGATATTTCGATGCAGGCCAGTACTATGAAGATGAATTTGGTCTGGATACAAAAGGCGCAACTGTGCTCAGACATGCTCTTACACTCAGCTTCTAGACTGGGTAACGCTTAAGGCGTGACAGTACTAAGGCGTCCCTGAATTTAATTCCGGG
>JAYWMP010000105.1:0-7251 GCA_035873255.1 Nitrospirota bacterium | reverse complement strand
TATTTTTAGGATAACCCGGGCTGCTCAAGTAGTTTCCTGCGCGTATTTGTCTATTAAATGGGTCACCAGAAACTCTATTCTCAGTGCAAGATTATCCGGGTCGGGGTCGGAACCTTTGTTGACATAGTTAGCGGGCTTAAGCAGTTCCATCTGTTTTTTAAGTCCTTCGTCGGCCTTTTCGGAAGAGAAAAAAATAATCGGGGTCTTCTTCATCATGCCCTGTGACTCCAATGACCGCATTGTCCTCGCGGCGGTGAGGCCGTCCATCACGGGCATATTCAGGTCTATAATCGCGATATCTATCTTCTGCTTTTCCTTGAGCAGTCTGGAATAAGATGAAATAAGCTCAAGTCCGTTCTCAAAAGACAGCAGATTGGCGGAAAAACTCTTTTCTCTCAGAAGGTCTTCTATTATTTTCCGGGTATACCTGGAGTCGTCAGCGATAAGAGTATATCCTTTTCCGGAAGGCTTCCGGGCTTCCCACAATTTCTGGACGTCAAGCGTGAATCCGCAGAAGGCGCATGTCGTCTCCTGTCTTTCATTCCTGAAGACAGTATTGAAAGGTACTTCTTCATTACAGCATAAACAGTATTGTGTGTTTTCCATTGCAGTTAAGTTATAGCAAGCTATATAGTATAGCAACTTTTGTGATAAATTAGAAGCGCCCTGGAGAGAAAAAAGCAGGTGATAAGCTCAGGCCGGCTGGTCCATTTCTATTGACGGTGAATTGCCGGCATGAGATGCGCACGGACGTTGAGCCCTGCGTGGACAGCGGGACTCATGAGAATAAGTTTTCCGGCGCGTTCTTACCCGGAAGGCTTAGATGAATCCGCCGGAATAGCTCCCCCTGCAGGTTGTGATGGTTCTTCTGTCTGAACGGGACCGGGTTCCGGAGGCAGATTTTTTTGCTGTTCCGTCGTTGCCGGAGTCGGTGCTTTTATTACAGGCCCGGTCTTTGTTGTAAGTATTGACAGGGTCAATGAAGTCAGCATAAAGACTACAGCGGCGGTGGTGGTTAGTTTACTGAAGAAAGTCGCGGCTCCACGGGCGCCGAACATGGTCTGACTGGATCCGCCGAAGGCTGCTCCGACCTCGGCCCCCTTGCCGCTCTGTATGAGAACGATAAAAATCAGAAAAAAACAGACTATCAAATGAATTACCAGTAAAAAAGTCGTCATTAATTCTCCTTCTCAAAACATACAATCCTGGAAAAACTCTCGGGTTTGAGTCCTGCGCCGCCAACAAGCGCGCCGTTTACATCCTTGCACGCCATCAGGCTGTCCACATTTTCAGGAGTAACACTTCCGCCATACAATATACGAATTTCGTCGGCCTTATCCCCATACAGATCGCCCAGGATTTTTCTTATAAATTCATGCATCTCCTGCGCCTGCCCGGTGGTTGCCGTCTTGCCGGTCCCTATGGCCCATATCGGCTCGTAAGCGACTACGAAATTACCGGCATTCACCCCTTTGAGTCCATCCCTGATCTCTTTTTTTATTACATCAAAAGTCTTGCCGGCTTCTCTCTCTTTCAGGGACTCTCCAACACAGAAAATAACATGGAGACCCTCTTTCAGTGCCGCCTTTATTTTTTTATTAACGGTTTCATTGGTTTCATGGAAATACTGTCTTCTCTCTGAGTGCCCTATGATAACGTATCGGCATCCTGCGTCAGCCAGCATTGTTGAGGAAATTTCACCGGTATAGGCGCCTTTTTCTTCCCAGAAGATATCCTGGGCGGACAGAATTATGTTGCTGCCCTTGATTTTTTCATAAGCCGCCGCCAGGGAAGTGAATGGCGGAGCGACAACAATGTCAACGTCGGACACATTTTTTACCGCGGGTATAAAACTGCGCAGAAACTCTCTTGTTTCCGCTATGGTCTTGTTCATCTTCCAGTTGGCAGCAATAAAGTATTTCATGAGCTACTTAATTTACTTAAAAAGATATGGTATTGTCAAGCCTATAGAGTATTTTAGTACAAAGAACAGTCGTATAGTCATGATGTTGAACCGTAGTCTGGCCCGGCAGGGATGCACCCTGCTTATGCCCGTCCTGATGACTTTTTTTCGGCAGGAGACCGCGGGAAGAGCGACGGGAGCTATAATCTTCCTGACCGGATTATCGAAATGATAAGCCAGATGCCGAGCATAAAAGCGAATCCAAAGGCCGAGAGACCCAGGAGAGACATTCCGTAGACCTTGGGGCCTACTCCCGTCGCATGCAGTATGGCGGAACTCAGGAGAATGGAGCTGATAATCAGGCTGAAGGATATCCTGTTGCTGGACCGGTCCATGTCCCTGATAAACTTGTCAATGCCGATAGGGGTTATTTTAATATTTATATCGTCTCTGAGTAATTTCCGTATGATCTGCCTGAACTGTTTCGGGAGGAGCATAAATATATCGCTTATTTCCATAACATTTTTCATGGCTTTTTCGTAAAGTCGCGCCGGTTTAACTCTCTCTTTTATAAGCTTTGTGGCGTAAGGTTCCGCGGCTGCGATAAAATCAAAGCCGGGGTCCAGTTCGCTTCCGATATTTTCAAGAATAAGCATTGATTTGTTGACAAGCAGGAGGTCGGGGGGGACCTGTATCCTGTGTTTGATCGCAAGGCGGGTAATGGTTTCCAGGTAATCCGCGAAGTTTATCTCTTTCAGCGTCAGGCCGTAAAGTGGTTCAAGGAAATCAGAAAGGTCCGCCTTGAACTCTTTCCTGAAGATGTCGATGTCCAGGTGTTCGGGTACCAGGCCGAGTTCGACGTACTGGTCAATGAGCCTGTCGAAATCCTTGTGAATAAGCGCCAGAAACGTATTGGCCATCGTCTCTCTGAGTTCATTAGAGACCCTGCCGACGATGCCGAAGTCCATGAATCATATCATCCCGCTGGGCATCGCGAAGATATTTCCGGCGTGAGGATCAGCGTGAAAAAAACCGTCTTCAAGTACCTGCTTGAAATAAGAATTAACCCCGATTTGAGCGAGTTTCCGGCGGTCGAGGCCCATCCTGGCTATCCCTTCTATATCATCGATTCTCACCCCGTCGATCTTTTCCATTACAATCACCTTGTCTGTTGTGAATTCGGCAAAGATTTTCGGAATGTAGACATTGAGGTCGTTCTCGAAATTTTTCCTGAAACGGCAGCAGTTTTTCGCTTCTTCTATGAAGTCCAGTTCTTTTTTTACTGTTCTGGTGAATTCGTCTACTATGCCCGTAGGGTTAAAAAAGACGCTTTCAGGGATATATTTTTCCATGAGGCGCGCCGTTGTGCTCAGGATGTTGATGTCGCTCTCAATCTGTTCCCTTATATGAGGCCGCTGTACTTTTACTATCACCTCGCTGCCGTCAAGAAGTCTTGCGTGGTAAACCTGTGCTATGGAAGCGGCGGCTACCGGTTTTTTATCGAGCTGCGAGAAAATCTGCTTTATGGAGAGCAGATTCTCCTCTTCGATCAGCTTTACAGCCTCTTCGGTAGGGAAGGGCGGGACCCTGTCCTGAAGTTTTTTGAATTCATTGGCGAACTCTTTGGTGATGAGGTCGGGTCTTGTGGAGAGAAGTTGGGCAAGCTTTATAAAGCTGGGGCCGAGTTCGGCAAACGCCATCCTCAGTCTTTCGGGTGTTGTCGGACTTTTCAGCTGGGGCCATTGTCCGAAGCTTTTGATCCTCTTCCTGAAGGGGATGAACCTGCTTAAATGTATCTGGTCAATTACTTTACCGAATCCGTACTTGAGGAAGACATTTATGATCTGTCTCAGTCTGTTTACATTTCTGTATGTCCTCCTGAAGCGTAAAAAAGATAAGGGCATATGCCGTTCTTTTCGCCCTTACTTCTTTGTCTCTTCCATCTTCGAAAGTTTTAAGGCGAGAGAATTGACCTTCTCCTCCAGTTTCTGGATATCGTCCCTGGTCGGCATATTCATTTTTTCAAGCGTCTTCCCGACAATGTCACCGAGACTCTTGCCTATCTCATCGGTGTTTTTTTCAGCCTTCTCGGACCACTCTTTAACCAGTTTCGCGCCCTGGGATTCGCTGAGTTCTCCTTTTTTAACAAGGTCGTCAATAAATTCCCTGACCTTCTCCTGGACCCCGAAACCCGCCAGCAGGGCATTTCTCAAAATATCAAATGGCGTCATGTTTAACCTCCTTGGATAAGCTGTTTATTATTCGTTGCCGTTTGTGTCGCATATATATTCATCGGCAGGAACCGGATGGTATTTTCCGCAACACTCAGGTTAACTACAGGTTTCCGCCTGCCGTGATTCTTCAGCTTTTATAATATCGTATAATGATTCAAGTGCTTTGTCCAGTTTTTTAATGTCTTTAGCGCCTCCCTGCGCCAGGTCGGCCTTGCCTCCCCCCCTGCCTCCTGCCGCTGCGGCGATGTTTTTCAGTATTTGTCCGGCATTGAACCTGCTTTCTAGGTCTTTTGTCACCATGGCCACCATCGACGCCTGGCCACCCTTTACGGACGCCAGCAGTACAACGCCTGAACGCAGCCTGTCCCTTATATTATCCGCCATGACCCGGAGGTCCTTCTGTTCCATACCGTCAAATCTATGTGCTATTACTTTTACGCCGTTAATGTCCCTGACATTCTCCAGGATTTTCGTGGCATTATCGGCAGCTGATTTCCCCTTGAGTTTTTCGACTGTTTTTTCGAGTTCCTTCATCTCTGACAGGGTCTTTGTTAATCTTTCAGCGGGGTTTTCCGATACCTTCAGTATCTCTGAAATTTTTTTAAGTTCTTTTTCTGTATTTCTGAGATAACTGAAGGCTTTATCTCCTGTAACGGCTTCGATTCTCCTGATTCCGGAGGCGACGCTTCCCTCCGAGAGAATCTTGAGCAGGCCTATCTCCCCGGTGGCGCCGACATGTGTTCCACCACATAATTCCGAACTTATGCCGGGTATCGTGATCACCCTGACTTTATCTCCGTATTTTTCCCCGAAGAGCGCCACCGCGCCGGATTCTATCGCCTCTTCTTTCGCCAGGACGGATGTGTCCACCTTTACGTTTTTGAGGATGTTACGGTTGACGTCGTCCTCGATCGCATCAAGTGTCTCCTGGTCCAGCGAATGAAAATGCGTGAAATCAAAGCGGAGTCTTTCAGGAGAAACGTACGAGCCTGACTGCCTGATATGCCCGCCGAGCAGATTCCCGAGGGCTGAATGGAGCAGGTGGGTCGCGGTATGGTTCCTCATTGTGGCGGCCCTCTTCCCCTGGTCGACCGAACAATGGATTCCGGAGCCTTTTTCTATCGCCCCTTTTTTTACTTTTACCCTGTGTGTAAAAAGACCCCTGAACGGTTTATTCGTGTCTGATACAACAGCCGTCATATTGTCGGCCCTTAACACGCCGGTGTCCCCGGCCTGGCCGCCTGATTCGGCATAAAAAGGCGTTCTGTCGAGAAGAATTTCTCCTTCGCTTCCGGCCTCTATTCTGTCAACTGTTTTACCGTTTATGATTATGGCAAGCACGGTCGCATCAGACTCCAGTGTCTCGTATCCGAGGAATTCCGTCTCTTTGTATTTATCGGACAGCTCTCTGTATACCGTGGCCACCGCGGCTTCTTCCCCTGTCCATGACGCCCTTGCCTTTGTCTTCTGTATCTCCATCTCCCGGTGGAACCCAGGCTCGTCAATCTTGAGACTGTTCTCTTCAGCCACATCCCTGGCGATATCGAGAGGGAAGCCGTATGTGTCGTAGAGCCTGAAGAGGTCGCTTCCGTCTATTATGTTTTTACCGGAGTTTTTTGCGTCTTTTATTATGCCGTTAAGAAGCAGGAGCCCCTGCTCCAGGGTTTTGCTGAACCGCTCTTCTTCCACCCGGAGCGTCTCCCTGATCCTCGGCATCTCTTCAGTAATCTCGGGATAAACATCGCTCATTGTTTCAGCTACGGAATCGCATAATCTGTAGAGCATCGGCTTATCGATACCAAGCATTTTTGTGTATCGTGAAGCCCTCCTGATGATCCTCCTCAGTACGTAGCCCCTGCCTTCATTGAGAGGGACGAGTCCTTCGGCAAGAAGGAAGGTGATGGCCCTGATATGGTCGGCGACCACCCTTATTGCGGTGTCAGTCTCTCTGTCAGCGCTGTATGATTTCTTTGAATGGGCGCATATGGAGGATATTATGGGCTGAAATAAATCTATATCAAAATTGTTGGATTTACCCTGTAAAACCGCGGCGATTCTCTCGAGCCCCATCCCTGTGTCGATGCTCGGCTGTGGGAGCGGATGCAGCTTCCCTGATTTGTCCCTGCTGTACTGCATGAATACAAGGTTCCATAGTTCGAGATAACGGTCGCAATCACATCCAACGGCGCAGCCCGGCCTGCCGCAGCCGATGTCTGCGCCCTGGTCTATTATTATTTCCGAACACGGGCCGCATGGGCCTGTGTCGCCCATCTGCCAGAAATTATCCTTGGCCCCGAGTCTGACTATTCTGTCGATGGAAACATCCGTAATGTTTTTCCATAGTTCGGCGGATTCATCATCATCTTCATAAATTGTGATCCAGAGCTTCTCTTTCGGCAGTTTAAAATGTTCGGTCAGCAGTTCCCATGCGAACAGGATCGCTTCTTTCTTGAAGTAGTCTCCGAAAGAGAAGTTGCCGAGCATCTCGAAAAACGTATGGTGGCGCGATGTATGTCCGACGTTTTCGAGGTCACTCTGCTTGCCCCCGGCCCTCAGGCATTTCTGGCTGGACGCGGCGCGCCTGAAGTGGCGTTTTTCTTCGCCCAGAAAAACTGTTTTAAACTGCACCATGCCGGCGTTTGTAAATAAAAGCGTTGGGTCATTCCCTGGTATGAGAGGGGAACTCTGTATGACCTCATGGTCTTTTGATCTGAAAAATTCCAGGAACGTTTTTCTTATCTCGGAGCTTGTCATTATCTTATTTCGCCACTCCAGCTCCGGGGTCGGTGCTTACTATTTCCGTGAGCCTGTCTCCGGTGAAGATGAGCCGGGTTTTGAAAACATAAAGATTTTTGTATGTCCATTCGACCCTTTCTTTTCCGTCTTCATCCGGGGGCAGGACAATAATCATATCAGGGCTTCCCCACGCGTACCTGACCTGCAGCATGGTCATTCCCACCGCAATCTCGCTTTTCTTGATATGTTCCTGTATGGAAGGCGGCAAGTCCTGTATCTCTTCGGTCGAATACCTCATTGCTTTTGATGTGCATCCCACCAGGGGGACCAGCATTACTAAAGTCAGTAATAAGACAGTTTTTTTCATTACCCGTTCTC
>JAYWMP010000043.1:0-3879 GCA_035873255.1 Nitrospirota bacterium | reverse complement strand
AAGAAGAAGAAAAAGAAATAAGAAAGGTGGGAAAGGTTAGAAAAAGGTGAGATAGGTAGAAAGGTGGAAAAGGTGGAATGGAGAGAGGACATTATCGAAGTCGAAACTGCAAAAAGACTGAGGGGTTTTGGAGCGGATAAGGAATTATATGGCAGGGACAAAAACAGGATATATTTTGTCTATCCCTTTATATGGAGCGTTAACTCCCTTGCAAGGCTGTTCAGCGTTATGCTGTTCCAGGACGCCCCCTGTTTCTTAAGTATATCTTTAAAGCCTGTTGACTTTAGCCCTGAAATTGAAGAATTTTTTGAAAAGCAGATTGACTTGTGCGAAAGATATCTCGCTTCAGAATCACAGGCGAGATCACCTGTCAATGCAAGGATTGAGTTCATCACAAAGACACTCCAGAGCCAGCTTCTCAGGCTTGAAGACTCACCGTTTCTGATGAAAATCAGGATCGCCTCGAATGGAAAAGTCCGGAGGGCCATGATAGATTCCTTTGGCGTGGAGATAACGGAACATGCCGGATCACCCGACCTCATCAAAGACTCTAATGACGCCTACGTCTTCTCGGGCGGGTATGACTGGCACTTCTTCAGTGGTGAAAGGGAGAAGAGAAAAGAGCTGGATAACCTGAAACATATGCAGTTCGGTCATTACGCCGGGACACTGGCGGATAAAACTGACCGCCATGTCAGGTATCTCTTTGACGCAAACCAGGCCAATTGCGCCTTCAGATTTCCCCTGCCCAGGGCCGACGAATTGCCCGGGATAGAGACCAGATTTTACAGGAAAGTTCTGCCCCCACCGGATGTTCCCGCAGAGGGGATTATAATCGGGAAGAATGTTATCCATGGACAATCCCATTATATCAGGCAGCCTGAAGACGACAGGCGGAGGCATACATACGTGGTGGGACAGACCGGAACGGGCAAGTCAACCCTGTTTCTGAATATGGTCATTCAGGATATTGAAAATAACAAAGGGGTGGCCGTGATCGACCCGCACGGCGAGCTGATCAGCGAAATAATGCAGAGAGCGCCGAAGCATAGAATAGACGACGTTGTATATGTAAACTTCGGGGACATAGAAAATCCCGTGGCATTCAATATGCTTGAATACGGGGATGAGCTGGAGAAGGATTTTGTGGTGAACCAGATGTTCGAGATATTCGCCAAGCTCTATGATTTACAACAGACCGGCGGACCAATGTTTGAGCAATACATGAAGAACGCCCTGCTTCTCATCATGGATGACCCGGATTCCGGATCAACGCTCCTTGAAGTGCAGAAGGTCTTCGCGGAGCCTGAATTCAGGAAGTATAAACTCTCAAGGTGCCGGAACAGATATGTCCTGGAGTTCTGGGAAGGCATTGCCCGGAGGGCCGGGGGAGAGTCGTCTCTTGAGAATATGGCGCCTTACATAGTAAGCAAGCTCTCAATGTTTATATACAACAATACCATGCGTAATATCATCTCATCACAGAGGTCATCTATAGATATGAGACAGGTTATGGACGACGGAAAGATCCTTCTTGTCGATCTCTGCAAGGGTAAGCTCGGCAATACTAACAGCCATTTTCTCGGGATGATTCTCGTCTACAGGATTTTGATGGCCGCCCTCGGCAGAAGAGATGTAAAAGACAAGGATAAACTGAAGGATTTCTACCTTTATGTTGACGAGTTCCAGAACCTTGCCACGGACAGCTTCATCTCCATCCTCTCTGAAGCAAGGAAATACAGGCTGAGCGCCATCCTTACCAATCAGTATTTAACACAGGTCCCGCCGGAAGTCCAGAGCGCCATCACCGGCAATGTCGGCACGATCATGAGCTTCAGGGTGGGGATGGCGGATGCCGGAGTGCTGGAAAGGGAATTTTACCCGGTATTCACAAAATCCGACCTGATGAATCTGCCCAACTGGAGGGTATGTGTCAGTATGCTCTCAAGTGGTGAAGCTTTAAGGCCTTTTGGCATGCAGACACTGAATGTGGCGTCACAAAAGAATGCCCGGACGGCAGAGAAGATAAGGGCGCTTTCAGGAAAGAGATATGGACGGAGACCGAAAGAGATTGAAAGAGAGATATCAGCACGATGGAATCGCCCGAAAACGGCCAGGGAACAGATTAAAAAAATGCTGAAAGAAGATTAGATGCAGACGCTTAACGACGAAGAACTTGCCATACTGGTCAGGGAAGAAGATTCTCTGGAGGCGTTTAATGAACTCTTAAGGCGGTACACACCGGTTATATACGGTGTTGCTGGTAAAATATTTTATTCCGACAATATCCAGCACTCATTCAAAAGTGATGCGATCCTTGAGGGTGAAAGCGCTTTAGGGTCGGCCATTGCAAGCTATGACCGGAATGAAGGGACCTTCAAGGGGTATGCCGTCAGGTACATCGAGGGGATGATAAAAAACTACGTCAACGGAAACAGGTCACTTATAAAACCCCTCGCGTTGCAGCGAAGACTACAGACAGTGAAATCAGCAATCAGGGCGGTGACAGACAGGAGAAACTCTGATATTGATATATCCAGTGTGAGGGCCTGGCTATTGCAAAACTATCCGGACGAGGCTGCATACTGGAACAAATCCCTCGGCGACTATATCATCGATGTTTCCGATGTCCGTGATGATATGGCCATTGACGCCCTAACTAAAAACGGCATGAGCCTTCACGAAGTAGTAACGGATGGTAAGGCGACCGATGGATCGATTGAAAGAAGGGAGTCGGCGGTCGAGATTTCGGGGATATTAATGGATGCGTGGCTTGAGGTTACCAGGAAAGAGATAATAAACGGTAACAAAAGGGGACTTAAAATTTTATACAGGTACTATGTAAAGGGTGACTCCGCTGAAGAGATTATACATTGGCTTGAAGGTTTGGGACTTAATGGATGCGTCCTTTTCAGGCAGGCCAAAAGCAGGGGGTTCGGGAACTTATGTAAAAAATACAAGCTGATATTCAGGAATATGGTTGCTAATATTAATAAGGCTTTCGACCACGTTTTTGTGGCTGAGAAGGCGGAAAGTTTCTGTGATGAACTCAAGGTTTTTCTCCAGACACTTGCGGACACCGGAATTCTGACAGAGGGTTATAATGCACAATCCTGAAAAGAAGAGACAGGAAAGAAAAAAAGTTGAACAAATTAAAGATTTCATCCTTGAGAACTTTGAGAGGGCGAAGGAAGAGAGGGAAGAAATCATCCACACATCCGTTGAAGTCCTTAAGACTGGGGATGAAGACGCGAGGTGGATGGCCGTCGGCGTCCTTGCCGAGACCGGAGATAAAAGAATTATTCAGCCCCTGATCACCGCGCTCTCGTCCGACCCGTCGCCCAGGGTGCGGGCGGAAGCCGCCGGTATGCTCGGGGACTGGAGGGACATGGCCGGACCCTTTGACTCCCTGATTATAGCTATTGAAGACCCGTCCGAACTCGTTGGGAACATGGCGTTTGAAGCTCTTGAAGGCATCACTGTTTTAGAGAAAGAGACAGGGAAATACGAAAGCGCTGACAGAGAATATATCGTCCATGTAGCAAAACCGGACAGTGAAACAGAAACAGGGTTCACATTCTTTATCAAAAAGACCAAAAAAATGCAGCGGCTCAGGCAAAAGGCTTTTGTGCTCCTGTGCCCAGGGGGAAGTATCAAGGGGAAAACAGACGCCATGGGCCGCACTGTGTTCAGCAATGAAGAACTCCGGACCGCAGGATATAGAGACGGCGTCGGCAATATCCGTTTTGTGTTGAGATAAATCCCTTACCTGACTCCGCTCCTTTCCGTAAGACCAGGGATGTCAGGCGCTTTCCCCTCTATCAAGAGGGAATTAAGGGGTGTGTTCCCTTCCTTATTTCCTTCTGTTACGCAGGCATT
>JAYWMP010000113.1:0-5027 GCA_035873255.1 Nitrospirota bacterium | reverse complement strand
ATTGCATTTTTACTGTTTCTGCTCCCGGCATATTCCTACTCCTCCAGTCTCGGAACTTTGAGAATAAGCCTGGTAGAGGGAGATGTCCAGTTAAAAAATGACGACACAACCGAATGGATTCCTGTTGCGATCAACATGCCGATCAGTAGTGGCGACAGGATTTGGGTGCCTGAATCAGGCAGGCTGGAGATACAACTGGCAGACGGCTCTTTCCTGAGGCTGGACGAGGAATCATTAATTGTTACCAAAAGAGCCGAAGCCGAAGCTGCGCGATTCTACCTGGGCAAGGGGAATGCATATATCAATTTCAGGGGTGGAAGCTACGGCGCGATCCGGATAGATACACCCGTTGCTTCAGTCAGCACGGATTACAGGTCCAAATTCGGAATCGAGGCTAAGGAATATGATATCACGGAGATCTCTGTTTACAGGGGCTCGGTATATGCAGAAACCGAATACAACAGAACAAGGGTGGGTGCAGGCGACACACTCTCACTAATAGAAGGTAACTATGCGGATATATCTCCGCTCGGCCCTGCCGGCGGCTGGGAATCATGGAACAGGGAGAGAGACCGTATATTCGATGAGTCGAGGTACAGCCAACGATACCTTCCTGCTGAACTTCGGCCCTACTCTTATGATTTCGACAACTACGGCAGGTGGGTATACGCCAGGGAATATGGCTATGTCTGGACGCCGACGGTTGTCGCGGATGCGGGATGGTCGCCATACAGGTCAGGCAGGTGGTCATGGATCGGTGGCGATTATGTATGGGTGGCGTATGAGCCATGGGGCTGGGCGCCGTATCACTACGGCAGGTGGACGTTTTCCGTCTCGATCGGGTGGTTCTGGGTGCCTCCCGGAAGTGGCCAGGTCTATTGGGGCCCGGGCTTTGTCGGCTTGGTTTATACGCCCACATATGTGGCCTGGGTACCGCTGGCGCCAAGGGAAATTTATTATGGATACGGTTATTACGGCCCATGGAGCGTGAATATAATCAATATTAATATTCAGAATACAGTTATAAAAACGGTGTACAGAAACACCTACGCAAGGAACGCCGTGAATGTTCAGCATCACGACGCCTTTATCAATGGAAGGCACGCAAAACTAAGTGGAGTGAAAAATCCATTTATTGATAAAAAACACCCTGCCGGACGACCTGAAATAAGGCCTCGAAAGGCATCATTTAAGCCGGTGGGCAGGGACGTCCAGGATGTCAATCAACATCATCGGGCAGGAGGAAAACATGTTGACACCGGGGAAAGACGGTCGTCTTTGAGAGAAAAATATCAATTTATTTATACCCGCGAGGCTGAAGCGCGAGTTGACTCCGGGAAAAGACGACCGTCCCTGAGAGAGAAATCACAATCTGTTTATACCCGCAAGGCTGAAGCGCCTGAGAGGTCGCTGAATGCAAGGCACGCCAAAAACCCCTCCAGAGGAAAGGCAGCGATGAAATCGCCACGGAAAACCTTGCCTGTCTGGAAGATTCAACCTTATAAAAAATCTCCGACGGAGGTGAACAGCACCCTCAATCGTAAAAGATTATCTGGGCGGTCGGTTGTTGCAAAGAAAATAACAGGGTCGGCTGATATGTCTTATTCATCCGGAAAGACATACCGGAACAAGCAGATCAGACACGTAAGGACGGATCAGGATAAAAAACGGCATGGAACCGAAATAGTGAAGAGCATGACTACGGAACGGAAGGAAGTCATGGTCCCCGGCAGAGCAAAGGACCATGATTCACAAAAAAACATTTTCAGAAGGTTCAGCCGCACGGTGAAATGAGCGGTCGGGGTTACCCGGCTGCAGATTAATCCTCTCCGTCAGCTTCCTTCAGTACCTCTTCGGGAGTCTTTGAGAGGAGCTTCTCCTCTCTCTCCCGCATCTCTTTGAGGTTTGCCTCTTTAGCGGCGAGCAGTCTCTCCCTGGCCTGATTCTTGGCATCATCCCTGACCCTGAAGTCGCCTTCTCCAAACATGGTGAACCGTAGCCATTTAAGAGAAAACTTCAGGAGTTCGAGTTCGTCTTCCCTGATTTTCTCGATTACCTCAGGCCCGATCTCGTACGATTCGAGGAATTTACTGTTAAAAACGAAATCTCTGAACATATCGAGATTTGAGCTGACCATGAAAAAGAGGTCAAGGGATTTCTGCCCGAATTCGACAAAGCCCAATGTCTTGGCCTTGAGGACCACCTCCATCCAGTCATTGTTCATCTCATCATACAGGTCGGATTCCTGGTCGGCCCTCCATTCATCAATCGTCCATTCCGTGGTCTCATTATGTCCAAGGCAATGGTCTTCCTTTATCTTGATAAAAAAATCCTCGCCGGTCCCTTTGTTATGCGTCTTCATGAGCGCCATCCCAAGCGGATAGTAGCGGCAGGTCACGGGGCGGTCGGAATATACCGTGCAACCTTCGGGCGTCACGAACGGGCAGGATTTTATCTCATCGTCCTGCATCTTGAGGATAACAACCGGAAGCGGTGTGCCGTCTATTGAACCGGGGACAGTGTGTTTCATCAGAAAGTCATGGGCCGACAGGCCGAGACTGTTCTTTAATCTGAAAATATCATATGGTGTAAGGTTGATCCTGATGCCGCTGCAGCATTTGGTAAAGCATCCGATTCCCGGATAGCATCTGAATTTCATCCTGTCCGTGCGTTTGAGCTGTTCAGGCACGATGACACTCTCCTTGAGCTTCTCCCTCACGTCTTTCATCTTTTTCTCGAATTCCCGTTGATCAAAATCCATCGTTAAATCCCTTCAAATTCCTGATTTTTTTCTTTTTTGTCAGAATCCTGCCGGACTGTACGGTCAAAAGCAGGTATATATTATAACATAACAAAAAAAAAGCCGGTCCCGATCTGCCCGGAACCGGCTTTAATCCGTTATTACTCAAATAACTTCATTCTCTCTTAAACACCCAGCTTGATCAGGATCGGAACGATCAGAAGCGCAACAATGTTAATAACCTTGATCATAGGGTTAATCGCCGGGCCTGCTGTATCTTTGTAAGGATCTCCGACAGTATCCCCTGTAACCGCAGCCTTATGGGCTTCAGAGCCCTTGCCGCCGTAGATACCATCTTCAATATATTTCTTCGCATTATCCCATGCGCCGCCGCCGCTTGTCATGGCTATCGCCTGGAAGAGTCCGGTAATAATACTTCCGATAAGAACTCCGCCAAGTGCCTGCCTGCCTAACAACACGCCTACGAGTATCGGGACGACCACGGGGATAAGGGCTGGCAGCATCATCTGCTTGATAGCGGACTTGGTAACTATATCAACGCACTTGCCGTATTCAGGTTTTGCAGTGCCTTCCATAATCCCTTTTATCTCACGGAATTGCCTTCTGACTTCTTCAACAACACCGCCTGCCGCCTTGCCGACAGCCTCCATCAGGAGGGCGCCGTAATAGTATGGAAGCAGTCCACCAATAAACAGGCCTGCCAGGACCATCGGGTTGGAGAGGTCAAACCTGATAACATCGCCTCCAAATGACCTGGAATACTCAGCAAAAAGCACCAGGGCTGCAAGAGCGGCAGAACCGATTGCGTACCCTTTTGTAACGGCCTTTGTGGTGTTTCCGACCGCATCAAGCGGGTCTGTTATATTCCGGATCTCATCCGGCAGTTCCGCCATTTCGGCAATACCGCCCGCATTATCCGTTATCGGTCCATAAGAGTCAATTGCAACAACAATACCTGTCATCGAAAGCATTGAGACCGCTGCAAGGGCAATTGCAAAGAGGCCGTGTCCAGCAGCATTCGCCCCATCGCCAAAGCCGCCGCCAAGGAAATATGCGGTAAGAATAGCGGCAATTATAACAAGAACGGGCATGCCTGTTGACTTCATACTTACAGCCAGTCCTGCTATAACATTTGTGCCGTGACCTGTCTGGCTTGCCGCAGCGATATGTTGTACAGGGGAGTACTTGGTTGCCGTAAAATATTCTGTAATCATAACAATCAGACCGGTAAGCGCAAGGCCTATCAGTGCGATAAGAAAGACACCGTTGGCGGTAAATACGCCGGCGTCAGTCCCGGAAAGCCCTGCTATGAACTTTTTGGCAACCACATAAAACGCGCCCGCCGCCAGAACACCTGAAACAGCCAGTCCTTTATAAAGGGCGCCCATTATATACTGGCTCTTCCCGAGTTTAACGAAATAGGTGCCGATAATCGATGCAATTATCGAAACACCGCCAAGGAGAAGCGGGAATTCGATCCATGCGCTTCCATCACCGAATACAGTCCTCGCAAGGAGCATCGCCGCTACAAGGGTAACGGTGTATGTCTCATAAAGGTCGGCTGCCATACCCGCACAGTCGCCTACGTTGTCACCGACGTTATCGGCAATAACAGCAGGGTTTCTCGGGTCATCTTCAGGGATTCCTGCCTCAACCTTACCCACAATATCAGCGCCGACGTCAGCAGCCTTTGTGTAAATTCCTCCGGCAATACGCGCGAACACGCTCATCAGGGAGCAGCCGAAGCCGAGTCCTATAAGCGCGTGGAACACCTCCGCACCCGCGAAAGTCTTTGCAACATAGTAGTATCCCGCAATACCGAGAATCCCGAGTCCGACGACCATGATCCCTGTCACGGAGCCGCCCTTAAACGAGAGTGTCAGGGCTTCCTGCAGCCCCTTGCTGGCGGCCTGGGCGGTACGGACGTTCGCCCTGACAGTAACCATCATGCCGATATAGCCTGCAAGCGCAGACCCTGTCACACCAATGAGAAAGCCTATGGCGGTCCATGTCCCAAGGAAAAACAACAGGACAAACAAACCCACCGCGACCAGGGCGACTGCCTTATACTCACGGGCAAGAAAGGCTGAAGCTCCTTCTTTAACAGCATTTGATATCATCTGCATGCGCTCATTCCCGGCATCCTGTTTTACTACCCATAAGGCGGTCATAAGGGCATACGCTACACCTATCCCTCCACAGATTAAAGCAAAAATTATTGTTGGACTCATACGTCATCTCCTTCTGATTGATAATATAAAATCAT
>JAYWMP010000201.1:0-3449 GCA_035873255.1 Nitrospirota bacterium | reverse complement strand
ATCCTCAGGAAGAAATGGATCGTAATAACGTTTTTTATCGCCGTGGTCACAACAGTGACGATCGGGACTTTTATGATGAAGCCGCAGTACAAGTCGACTGTTACTATCCAGATAGACAAGGAAAATCCGAATATACTCATGTTCAAGGACATCTATGCCGTCGAAGGGACTGATGACGCCTACTACAGCACTCAATACAAGATTCTGAAGTCGAGGAACCTCGCCCGGCGGGTAATCCGCAAGCTGAAACTTGACTCAAACCCTGAATTTGGGGTGAAACGTGAAGAAGTCGAGGCCGGCTCCATGCTTGAACAGGACAGTTTGCTGGACGAAAACATTATAGACTCTTCCCTTGTTGACGCCTTTATCGGCCGTATAGATGTAGCTCCACAGCAAAAATCGAGGCTTGTCAATGTTGAATTCAGCTCCTATGACGCTGAACTGTCCGCGAAAGTGGCCAATACGATAGCCGATTCGTTTATCTCTTTAAATATCGAGTCGAAGTTTGAAGCGACCCAGCAGGCAAGGGACTGGATAGAGAAGCAGCTGGATGTGATGAAGGCCAAAGTCGAGCGGGCGGAGGAAAAGCTTAATGCCTATGCCGCGCGTAACGAGATCATCTTTCTTGATAAAGAGAACAGTAGCGGCGGCGGCGAGAATATAATCACGGCAAGACTTGCTGAATTGTCCAAGGCGCTTACCAGGGCGACGACCAACAGGATACAGCAGGAGGCGATATATAAAACGATAAGTCTCGACGATCCGGAATACAGTTCAGTTGTTATGGGAAATTCCCTGATCCAGTCCTTAAAAAAGGAATATGTGGCGCTGGATTCGGAATATAACAAGAACCTCAAGATATATAAGCCGGACTATCCCAGGATGATCAGGATGAGAGAACTCCAGGACCAGACGAAAAAGAAGCTCGACGCCGAGATAAAAAGGGTCGTCCTGACTATTAAAAAAGACTATGAAACAGCATTGCAGCGAGAAAAAAATCTGACGCTGGTATTTAACAGGCAGAAAAAGAGGGCGCTTGATCTCAACACCCGCTCGATTCAATATCAGATACTCAAGAGAGAGGCGGACACGAACAAGGAGCTTTACAAGGGCCTTCTCCAGAGATTAAAGGAAACCGGTATTTCCGCCAGTCTTGCGACGAGCAATATACAGATACTTGACAGGGCCGAAGTGCCGAAGTCGCCGTACAAGCCCAGAAAAACCCTTAATATCTTTCTGTCTCTTATCGTCGGACTCTTCGGAGGGATAGGCCTGGCGTTCTTCGCGGAATATATCGATAATACAATAAAGACACCCGAGGATGTGGAAAAGAAGATATATATGCCTTCCCTCGGTCTCGTGCCACTTTATGGCGGTGACAAGGATAAAACACCGGTGGAATACATCAGCTTTTCAGACACCAAAAACCCGCTCAGTGAGGCCTATAGTTCCCTGAGGACGTTCCTGCTGTTCTCCACTGCCGGGAAACCGCCGAAGGTGATGATGGTCACAAGTCCGAGAAGAGAAGAAGGAAAGACCACCACCGCGATAAATACAGCCATCAGTCTGACGAAATCCGATGCAAAAGTGGTGCTGATTGATTCTGATATGCGCAGGCCTAAACTGCACAAGGTATTCAAGCTGAGCAACAAAGAGGGGCTGTCGTCTTTTCTTTCGGGAAACAGGGAGTTCGGCGGAGAGCTTATCAAGCATACGGATGTCCCCGGTCTTGATATTATAACTTCCGGTCCGCTTCCGCCTAACCCTGCGGAACTTCTGAGCTCATACAGACTCAGGGACCTGATAGAAGGACTGTATCCCCTCTATGATTTTGTTCTGTTTGATACACCTCCATTGCTGGGTCTTGCCGATGCGGCGATAACAAGCACACAGACCGACGGGGTCATAATGGTCGTCAAGTCGGGGAGTACTCCGAAAGAGGCCGCCGTGCAGGCCAGGAAAATACTCGAAAGCGTCAACGCGAAGGTGCTCGGGGTCGTTCTGAACGCCATAAATGATACGAATCTGAAATACGGATACTATTCCTACTATCAATATTACTACCAGGCTTATGGTGGTGATGAAGATAAGTGAGACCGTTAGCGGGAAAGGGTCCATCTCACGCCTGCTGCTTCAGGTACTGACGTTTTCGGTATACATCCTCCTTTTTTTTCTGCTTGCAAAACCTTTGATGGGCTGGCTTGTTCTCGGCAGGGCCGATGAAAAAGGATTGTTGTCCGCTCTCCGTTTTGACGGTGATAACGCGACATATCATTACCTGCTCGGCAGGTATTATCAGCTTAATCTGGCAGACCCGGATATTACCATTGCGATGGACCATTACACCCGGTCCCTTGTGATAAACCCCCTTCAGGCCGGTGCCTGGCTTGATCTCTCAAAGGCATACCAGGCGTCGGGCCGGAATGCCGAGGCCGAATACGCGCTTGTCAGGGCCGTCAGGCTGAGCCCCAATAACCCCGAGGTGATGTGGGAGGCGGGCATGTTCTGGCTGTTAAAGGGTGCGCCGGAGAGGGCCGTGGCTGACTTCAGGCGGTATATCTTTCTTGAGCCCGATCAGCAGTCGAAAGTTTATGACCTCTGCTGGAAACTCCGCCTCGATAATAGCTACCTGCTTGCCAACCTTATTCCTGATACGTCCGAATACCGGAGGGGATACCTTTTATATCTGATGAAGACCGGAAGGACGGAAGCGGCCATGGATGTCTGGCCGCTTATTGATAAAAGCACCTTTGACAGTAAAGTATTTATCCCTTATGTGAATTACCTTATTCGGACCGGCCGTTACGCAGAGGCCGGGGCGGCCTGGGATGAGATACTGGAGAATATGGAGAGAGAAGATAACAATGACAGCTTCTCTCTTGTCGGTAATCCGGGGTTTGAGAGTAAAATTCTTAACGGCGGATTCGACTGGATTATCACCGAGGTGAATGGCGTTGATGTCTTCCTGGACCACGAGGTCCGGATGTCGGGAAGGAGCTCGCTCGGTATAAGATTTGACGGAAAGCGGAACCCGGGTATAACAATCGCCCGCCAGACAGTCAGAGTGGAACCTGGAGAGAATTATAATCTGAGAGGCTACATAAAAACTGATTCGATCACAACAACCAACGGAATAGTCATGACGGTGAGGGGACATAAGGACTGTAGCGGGCTTAATGTGGAATCAGCGGCGGTGACCGGCACAAATCTCTGGAAAGAAATCAGTCTGAATTTTCAAACTCCGGCGGAATGCGGGGCCGTGATTGTCAAAATAATGAGGAAAAGGTCGAGCAAATTTGATAACAGGATTGAAGGGACGGCATGGATAGACGGCATAACACTCAGAAAGCAGGCGGACCGTCCGAAAAGCAACTCAGAGAAGCTTTAGACGTCATCATACAGTCGTATGAAGGCGTCACTCCCGGTAAGCTGTACGGGAAAGCCTTTCA
>JAYWMP010000180.1:0-1552 GCA_035873255.1 Nitrospirota bacterium | reverse complement strand
CCCTTTCCCTGAACTGATTAATATTCCGGCGGTAAAAAGCTTCGATCTCCGTCTCTCCGACCCTTATAAAAGCCCTCAGTTTCAGGTCAATATAATCGTTCAGGATTTCTTCTTCTGAAGGGCCTTCGATCCTGTATTTCTTCGCCTCCATCAATAATAATTTCCGGTTGATCATGGCGTTTAAGACTTCGTCTTCCGTAATACCGGGTGATAATTCAACAGAAGCTTCATACTGTCTCCGGAATTCACTCAGGGTTATAGCCTGATCATCAACAAAGGCAACAACCCTGTCAATGATTTCAGCGTAACACCAGACCGGGAGAAGAAAAGACAACAGAAAAGACCATACAATAAAAAAGAACGCTATACGCTTAAAACTCATTCCCGTGGGGTTAAGACCACGGATAATATGCACGTTCGCGAGCCAGCCGCTGTGAGGTGTATTACTAAAACGCATGCCCGATACTGAAATGAATTTCACTTTTGCTCTCTCCTGGTTCTCTGTTTAACTTAAAACCGTAATCCACCCTTAAAGGCCCGACCGGTGTCTCGTATCTTAATCCTATCCCCGTAGTATATTTTATATCCGTAGAGACTATATCCGCTGTATTCCCAGCCGAATCCTGCAAGCTGGCTGACTTTACCCATACATTTCCCATATCAAAAAATGTTACCAGTCCGATGTTTTTTGTCAAGGATGTCCGCAGTTCAATGTTGCCCGCGAAAAACGCATTTCCTCCCGTCGGATTTCCATCGGGGCCTTTCGGTCCGAGCGTGTCCTGGGCATATCCCCTGACTGTGGACCGTCCACCAAGGAAAAACCGCTCAACCAGCGGCAGGTCATCCGTATCTCCAAATCCATACGCCATGCCCCCCCTTGCCGATACCGCCAGCGTCACCCTTCTGAATAGCTTGCGATAGGCGCTTCCATGGATAATGAACTTTACAAAATATGATTCGGAAAAAAGCAGTGGTGATGCAATTTTCAATGAAATACCTGCAAGGACCCCCCTTCCAGGCTCAAATGGATCATCTCTGGTATCGTATACTAACGAGGGTTTAATACTGCTGATCGCAAGTGTTCCTTCATCTTCCTTGCTTAATATAACATCCGGCTGCACGTCATACGTTTCGACAAGAGAAAAGTCATAATAAAGTTTGACTTTCATTCTGCTGTTTATATTTTTTTCGACGCCTGCCGTCATAGCATACCTTTTCAGCCGGTATCTTGTTATTCTGTCGTCAATATTCAGCTCTTTTTTCTGTTCATGCATAAAAAACACACTGAACGGCAGGGACCTTCCCAAAAACCAGGGCTCAAGGTACTGCACCAGATACCTTTGTTCCAGTGAGCTCAATTCAGTCCTTAATATTACCTGTCTGTTCATGCCCCAGAGATTTCTATAACTCAATTCGGCAGAACCCCTGAACTCCTCATAATCGGCATACCCGATACCTAACTCTACGGAACCCGCCCTGGCTTCATTTATTCTTACCAGGATATCTTTTTTGTCTCCTTCACTATCAATAGGCTCTATTTCAACATCAGTGA
>JAYWMP010000151.1:0-2579 GCA_035873255.1 Nitrospirota bacterium | reverse complement strand
AAGAAAAAGCATTTCATCGATCGCCGCACCTGCCGGCACCATCGGGTATACCTTCTCTTCCCAGTCTATTACAAAATCCATTAAAACCGGCCTTTTTACTTTGAACGCTTCTTTCAGCACCGGCTCAACCTCCGAGCGTTTTACGGCCCTTAAGCCGACGGCGTTATAAGCCTCCGCTATCTTCACAAAATCCGGCACGGATTCGTCAAGCCTGGTATGGGAGTATCTCTCCTTAAAGAAAAGTTCCTGCCATTGCCTGACCATCCCAAGGAACCTGTTGTTCAATATGGCGACTTTCACTGGAAGCCTGTTTATCACGGCAGTGGCGAGCTCCTGGATATTCATCTGTATGCTTCCATCGCCGGCGATATCAATTATAAGCTTGTTCGGAAACGCCAGCTGCGCACCGATGGCGGCCGGCAATCCATAGCCCATAGTGCCCAGCCCGCCTGAAGATAATAATGTACGGGGTTTATCGAACTTATAGAACTGCGCCGTCCACATCTGGTTCTGGCCGACTTCCGTTGTGATTATCGCATCGCCTTTTGTCAGCTCATTTATTTTTTCGAGTACAAACTGCGGTTTGATGATGTCCGTGTCCCTGTCATAGGTCAAGGGTCTTTCAGCCTTAAAGTCGTCTATCTGTTTTAACCAGGCCTTTCTGACCTCTTTCCACTGTTCTTTTACCTCACCCTTCAGGACTTTGTTCAGTGTTGTAAGCACCCTTTTCACGTCGCCGACAACAGGTATGTCAACACGTACGTTCTTCCTTATGGATGTCGGGTCTATATCAATATGTATTATTTTAGCATGCGGAGCAAAAGCGCTTACCTTGCCGGTGACCCTGTCGTCAAAGCGCATGCCGATAGCAATCAGAAGGTCCGACTCCTGTATTGACTTGTTCGCGTAATAAGTACCATGCATCCCAGGCATGCCGAGGGAAAGCTTATGACTTCCGGGGAACGCCCCAAGACCCATAAGAGTCATGGCGACAGGCACTTTAGCGTATTCGGCCAGTTCTTTCAGTTCTTTTGAGGCGCCGGAAATTATTACGCCTCCACCTGCGACAATCACCGGTTTTTTGGCCTTCGCAATTGCATGAGCAGCCTGACTTATCATCCATTTATTGCCTTCATAGGTTGGATTATAGCTCCTCATCTTTATACTTTCAGGCCATACAAAATCTGTTTTTGCCGTTGTTACATCTTTAGGGAGATCTATTAATACCGGGCCGGGGCGGCCTGTGGTCGCTATGTAAAAGGCCTCTTTAATAATCTGCGCCAGGTCCCCTACGTCCTTTACAAGAAAATTATACTTGGTGCACGGCCTGGTAATTCCGACTATGTCCGCCTCCTGGAATGCGTCATTACCGATAAGCAGCGTCGGCACCTGTCCCGAAAAAACAACCAGGGGTATCGAATCCATTGCCGCGGTGGCTATTCCGGTGACGGTATTTGTAGCGCCGGGGCCGGAAGTAACAAGTGCGACACCCGCTTTTCCCGTCGCCCTCGCATAACCGTCCGCCGCATGGACCGCCCCCTGTTCATGCCTGGTAAGTATCAGCTTCAATTCCTTTTCATCATGCAGGAAGTCAAATATATTAAGAACGACTCCCCCAGGGTACCCGAAGATATGTTTAACTCCCTCTTTTTTTAGGCATTCCAGCAAAATTTCCGCGCCTGATAGTTTCATATTGATTTATACTCCTCTGTCAGCCTCTTACGGACGGCTTACCTTATTTTAGTTCGATTTTATTTTAACATATAGCCACAAACAACAAAAACAGTCCTGGTGTCCCGTCAAGCAGGATGAGACAGTTCCTCCATGGAGGGACAGAGGAAAGCGGACAATATCTATTTCTTATTCTTTTCTTTTTTATTCCTGTACATCTTCGCGTCAGCCTCATTTAATGTCGCAAACAGGTTATTGGCGTCATCGGATGTCGAACATCCGATACTGAAAGATATCCCGCAACCGAATTTTGCAGCGTTATCATCATTCCATCTAACAGTTGCCTCCCGCAGTCTCCTGATAACTCTGGCGCTCTTCCGGCAACTGGTATTCATCATTAACACCAGAAATTCATCACCCCCGAAACGGAATACAAGATCTGATTTGCGAACCGAATTTCTTATCAGGATTGCGCATTCAGCAAGGATTTTGTCTCCTGTCAGGTGCCCCAGTGTGTCATTAATATGTTTAAGATGGTCCATATCTATCATGATAAATGAGACGGCCTCACCGTTTTTTTTAAGCCTTGCAAACTCCCGTTCGATCACCTCATTAAAGAAATGCCTGTTATACATGCCGGTCAGATGGTCTATGATTGAGAGCTCCCTGAGCCTGGCGGCCTTATTGTTGAGATGGAAAACAATCGTATTTATATTTTCATAGAGAGCCCTTACCGGCTGCTCGGAAATAACCTTAAACACCTCGCAGTCGAAACAGGTATTGTATTTCTTCGAAAATTCACCCTGAACCTCACCACCACAGATCGTGCCGACCTGAAGCCAGCATCTGTAATTTTTGCTTTTATACGCCGGGCATTTTTTACTTTTACATCCTTTAATCTCCCAGCA
>JAYWMP010000135.1:0-2929 GCA_035873255.1 Nitrospirota bacterium | reverse complement strand
AAAAATTTATTTAAACAACCGGGCAATGTCTCTCTTTACATCCCCTTCTAAGATAATTCAAACATATGTTTATGAAGAACTTATGAACTCATGTGGCTCCGCACCTTTTGAAAAGCAACAGCGCAACGAATAAAGACGCATAGCGTAAAAAACGTTCAACGTTCAACGTTCTACGTTCTACGTTCAAAGACGGGCGGCAGAGCGCAGAGCGCATGGCAACAACAGATAAAGAAAGTTTAAAGTTCAAAGACGAGTGGCAGAGCGCAAAGAGCATGGCGCATAGCGTTAAAGCCTAGAAACGGAAGACTGGGACAGAAAAGCAATACCTACTGACAACAAAACGCCCTTAATCTGATCTGCCATGTTCCATATATTTGACTGGACACCGGAGGAGGAGGTTGCAAAAGACCACTTGCTGCCATTTTTTGTTTTTGTCATGCCCGAAGTCTGTAATCGGGCATCCAGGACTCATTGAAAAGCCGGGATTCTCGATGTAAGTCCTCGCGCGAGTCGCGTCGACCCGCTCAAAGTCCCGCGGGAATGACTGGAGGTGTGGACCGAGGGACTGACCAAGGGGGCACACTGCGGAAATGACCGCGATAAATCAGAAGATAAATGCTGAATATATACCTACAGAATGCCTCTTAAGACGATAACCGCGTTAACCCCACCGAAACCAAAGGAATTGGAGATCGCAATCTTTATCTCCGACTCTGTTTTCTTCTGAACGATATTGAGGTTGCAGGCGGGATCCTGAACATCGAGGTTTATTGTTGGAGGTATGACGCCCTCTCTTATGGCCATGAGTGTGGCGGCTATCTCGAAGGCCCCGGATGCCGCGAGCATATGGCCTGTCATACTCTTTGCGGCGGTCACCGGAATCCCGGGCGCACGTTCCCCGAAGGCCATTCCTATGGCCTCCGCCTCGGCAATATCCCCGAGCCGTGTTGCCGTGCCGTGCGCGTTGATATGATCCACTTCCTCAGGGCGTATACCTGCTTCTTTAATCGCCATGGTGATCGCATTCGCCTCGCCGGACGGCTTCGGTCTGGTTATATGGAACGCATCAGTACTGTTCCCGTAGCCGATTATCTCGCCGTATATATCTGCTCCCCTTGCAAGAGCGCTCTCATAATCTTCAAGTACCAGAATACACGCACCCTCGGAAAGAACAAACCCATCCCTTGACCTGTCAAAAGGCCTGCTCGCGTTGCGGTCAGCTCCCTTTGACAGCGCTCCGGTGATACCATACCCCTCGATACAGAATCTGCATACAGGCGACTCGGCGCCCCCGGCAAGAACAGGCCCCTTATAACCGGTCTTTATCAGTCTGTATGCTTCACCTATAGCATTCGCGCCTGAAGCACAAGCGTTTGAGATGCCGAGGCAATATCCTTTTATACCGAGTTTCAGGGCGACGGCGGATGAAGCCATGCTTATTGTGGTTGAAGGCATCAGGTATGGTGATAAACGGCCGCCCCTGTTTCCATTGACGGTATTCGACCCCCGGCACTGTAACAGCGCCTTCTCTATTGCGCCTATTCCGCCCCTGCTGGAGCCGATGATAACTCCGCCGGAAGTGAACGCCGAAAGGCGATCGGCCGATGACATGCCATGGGAGAATAGTCCCGTATCTTCCGCCGCCATAATCGAGGCGGCCACGGCATACTGAACAAAACGGTCAAGCCTGTTTATCTCATTTTTTGAAAGATAGTCCCCGGCGTCAAAATCTTTCAGCTCTCCAGCAACCTTCCACGGGACGTCATGAGTATCAAAGCTATTCACCGGACCTAACCCCGATCTTCCCGCCTTAATTGAACCCCAGGATTCTTTAAACGTGTTCCCGAGCGGACTGACCGCGCCGATGCCTGTTACCGTGACTCTGCCCATTGTTAACTATATTAGCATATAGGGTTTACGATTATCTTATGCAATATTTAAGGTGAAAAATTAACCCTATCTGTTTTACAATAGAGGCGCCGTGTGTAATCCGCTTCCATTTTCCTATCGAGGTGGATGCTGAAGATGGTCCTGTTGAGGAGACGCGCTGACTTTAAGATTTTTCTCGATTTTTTTAGATAAATTATTCACATAACCCTGTGATAATATATTTACCCGGGGTGAATTTTTCAAGGAAGAAAATTTGGCTGGAGAGATATTAAAAAAGAGGCGTGAAGAGCTGGGTCTTGATATCGTCGAGATTGCGGACCTGCTAAAAGTTAAGGCTGACTACCTGACTGCCATAGAAGATGATAAATACGGAGAGCTTCCTGTTGGGGTGTATACCAACGGATATATCAGGATTTACGCGAAGCATCTCAATATTGATCCCGAGCCGGTAATAAAGCAGTATGCATCCTACCTTTCACAATCCCCCCATCAGCAGTGCAATCATGTTCCGGTTATTCCGGTAGCTTTTTCGAGAAAGAGACGCCCGGTATTTTTTTATCTTGCCATTCTTCTCGTGGCTTTGGCTTCCTTATCCTTATTTTTTTATATGAGCGGAGAGCGGAACATTAAAGAGCTGTATGATATGATTATACATAAAGCCCCCGTGGGAGAATCCATCAATACCAAAAATATTTCGGGGACTGAGCGGCAGGCTTCCACGGAGAAAAAAGAACATATCCTTAACATCAAGGCAACCGAGGTGGGGTGGGTTTATCTTCAGTTCGACACCGGGAAGTCAGAAGAAGTATTCCTGGTCCCCGGACAGTCAAAAAAATGGAAATTTTCAGAAAAAGTCCTGTTAAAAATAGGAAATGCCGGCGGAGTCAGCTTAAACTTTGATGGGAAAAATCTCGGCGTGCCGGGTAAATCCGGAGAGGTTGTTACTTTAACCCTTCCTGCCGGCAATAGTGGATAGCTTTCCGGATAGTTGATCATTTTTTATAAACAGGCTGCCGGATTGTCTCTCGCCAGTTCTTAT
>JAYWMP010000095.1:0-1986 GCA_035873255.1 Nitrospirota bacterium | reverse complement strand
GATAAACCGTGTAACCTATAAATCTGTTTCCGTAGCGCAATGTTCTGCAGATTCCAGGGTTTTTTGATCTGGAATAATCTCCATCATTTGGCAATAACAGGTCGATAAGAGGTTTGTAATCCCTGGGTTTTATCGTGCTTTTAAAGATATCAACGGCAGACCTGTTCTGGTAAAAGACCTCTCTGTTTTTCAGGTCAAGGCCTATTATTCCCAGGCTTATATCATCGAGAATATTGGCGTAGATGCACTCGCCGATACAGGGGGTTTTGCTTATAGGGCAAAAGCTGTCGCTCTTTCTGTGGTTGCATACAGTCATTGATACACACCCTTTTACGCTTCCTGTTATGTCTGTTCTATCCAGAGTCTGCACAGAGACTCTGGCGATTCTACTCTTTTTTCCTTATGATATCGGCTCCGATCTTTCTGAGCTTCTCTTCTATTTTTTCATATCCCCTGTCGAGGTGATATATCCTGTTGATTGTTGTCTCTCCAGCAGTGGCAAGCGCGGCGACTATCAGTGACGCGCTTGCTCTCAGGTCTGTCGCCATTAAGGGCGCGCCCTTGAGTCTTTCCGTCCCCCTTACCGTTGCTGTTCCGCCATCTATCGTAATATCAGCGCCCATTCTCCTTAGCTCTGCGACATGCATGAATCTGTTGTCGAATATTTTTTCGGAGATTACACTGGTGCCGGACGCGACCGACATAAGCGCCATAAACTGGGCCTGCATATCAGTCGGAAACCCGGGATACGGCATGGTCACGGTATTTACTGATTTTAGTTTTGACGGACCGGTAACCCTGACACCGCCACCTGTCTGCTTAAAGCTTATTCCCGTATCCGTTAATTTGTTGATTAATGCGTCGAGGTGGTCCGTCCTGCATTTTTTAATCGTGATATCTCCGCCTGTTATCCCCGCTATAGTCATGAACGTGCCCGCCTCAATCCTGTCAGGGATTATTGTATGCCGGAGGGGTTTAAGGGTCCTTACACCTTTGATCTCGATAACACCTTCGCCGGCGCCTTTTATCCTGGCCCCCATCGAAGTCAGGGCGTCGGCCAGGTCTATGACCTCCGGTTCTCTCGCGGCATTCTCAATCAGGGTCTTTCCTTCGGCGAGGGTAGCGGCCATCATGATATTCTCAGTCCCTGTTACAGTGGGCGTATCAAAGTATATTGACGCCCCTTTCAGTTTTTTTACCTTCGCGATTATATATCCGGACTCAAGCTTAATTGATGCCCCCATTTTTTCAAGGCCCATAAGATGGAGGTTGATCGGTCTTGCCCCGATAGCGCAACCGCCTGGAAGGGAAACTTTCGCCTTTCCCAACCGGGCCAGAAGTGGTCCGAGAACGAGAACGGAGGCGCGCATTGTGCTGACAAGCTCATAAGGCGCTTCATAGTTACTGATTCTGGTGCAGTCAAGGATAGCCTCGTTTCTTTCCAGGTGGAACCCGGCGCCGAGGTCGGCCAGAAGTCTGCCCATTGTCATAACGTCCTTCAGTCGCGGGACCCTTTTCAGGTAATGTTCGCCGGGAGCAAGAATCGTGGCGGCCATAATCGGCAGGGCGGCGTTTTTAGCTCCACCTATTTCCACGGTCCCCTTCAGTATCCTGTTTCCTCGGATTAAGAGTTTGTCCAGTTTTATACCCCCTCTGAGAGTGATGTTCATGTATTCTAACGGTATCAGGATACAAAAGTGAAGGGATTTGACATAAATAATCAGATACGGTTATTTTAGAGCTCGGCAGCGGTTCCGGATATACAGGGGGAAAATAATAAAACGATAAATCAAAAGGCATTCTTAATAACTGGCCAAGGCATTAAAAAGTCCTTTTGCTGTAGAGAGTCTTGCGGTTATTCAGGGAGTTGCAGGTATAGCTTAAAGTTTTACATTCAATGAGTCCCGTTGTATGCACCAGGCTTATTCCGGCATCCGTAATGACTGACGGAAAAAATAAGTTAGTATAAGGACTTTATTTGGTGAA
>JAYWMP010000088.1:0-7446 GCA_035873255.1 Nitrospirota bacterium | reverse complement strand
AGTATTTAAAACGCAATTATTATGCCAAACATCTAAAGTGAATTCTGAAAAACTACTGATACATTGTATTTCAGACGATACCTTTTTTGCAACAATATTTTCAACCACTCTTCCTGATTGATGATATATCCGCGAGACCCTGTAATTTCATTGCTGAAAGGCGGTCCCGGTAAGATGGGCTATGCCTGACATTGTGACCCTCATTACTCATCTCCGCCGGTTTTAATTTTTAATGATAACCCCTTGTTTGCCATGGACGGACAAGCGACCGTTTCCGTTTATGTGTCGCATATTACACAAACTATGTGTTGCCTTACATACTATCCAGGGAAGCCTTAATTTATTTTCGGCTGAATTCCGGGGGTCATCTCCCCTTCCGTGAATGGCAGGTGAGGCATCCGGTCCCCTGGACACCCCTCTCAACAACCATCTTATCATAGTCCCATCTCAACAGATCGGGATAGGGGCTTGCATGGGCCCTGTGGCAGGAGAGGCACATTACAATGCTCTCCATATTAACAACCTCTTCTCCTCCTGTTGGCCGGATATACGCCACCGGCGCTTCAAGGCTGTAACTGATATAGTTCTGATATTCAGACCCTGTGTAGCCGCCCAGCACGCTGCTGAACGCGACATCGGTAGGATGTCTGATCCAGGGGCTGCTGTTATAAGCATACCCCACCTCTCCCGCGCCGCCGAGATTTGGATGAGCATGGAATTTCCCATGGCATTCACTGCAGAGATAACTTATGGTATCCATCGCGCTGTGGCTGATATCGCCTTTGTACCCGTTATGATTGTCGATTGTTGCCTGATATTCCCAGTCTTTATGCTCCTTGCCTTTTATCCCGTAAAGAAAGCGATAACTGTCGCCTACTGTCTCGCCCTCAATAATTCTGTCGTCCGCGTGATGAGCTCCTTTAATGGACTTATAGGGGTCCTCTATCGTTCGGTTCCCATGACAGCCCCATGTCCCGGCGCATGTGAGCTGCTGTTGCTGCGGCCATTCCGTCGGGCCTGCGCCACCGGGGACCGTAACTCCCTTTAAAAATCCGGGAGGTATATTCATGGGCGGCGGCTCCTGAAGCGATATTCCGGCGACATTATGCCCCTTTGAGTAATCGGGATTGTATCCATCCGCGACATAATAGAAGTTTCCGCCGGCAAGGTCTCCATCAATCATATGATGCAGCACCTGGGGTGTTCTGACCTTGCCTTCTGTAATTATATTCCGGTCCCCGTCAGGCTCCCGGCCGTGGCATCCCAGGCATCCGCCCCTGGTCAGCGCCGGGAACGGTTCCGCGGCATGCATATTATGACAATCCCTGCATTTCCCCTTCACCCTGGCATAAAGAGGTGTCGACATTGCGTCGCATATAATAAAAAAAAGAATCGCGATTAAAAAAACTTTTCTCATCGTATAATTCCGCCTGATCCCGTCCTCGGGGCGTCTGAAACGTTATCAGGTACGGCCTGGTTCTTTATATTAACGCCCCGCACTTCTTATTCTCCCTTTTCCGTATGACAGATAAAACATGCGCCCTTGCCCGCCTCTCCGGCGATGACAGCATCATAATCCCATCTTAAACTGAATTTATAAGGACTGGCATGCGCCATATGGCATGACAGGCAAAAGACAGAGTCCGATCCCGGCCTTACTATTTCGCCCAGGTTATTGGTGAGGCCGCCTCTGGCGACCGGGGCCTCCGTACTGTAGATTCTTTCGCCGGTTTTGCCGGGAGGGGGAGGGTCGTCAGGGTTATATTTCAGGTATTCTCCTTTTTCCGGCAGAACAACACCGGTCGGGTGTCTGAGCCAGGGGCTCTCTTTGCCTGTATTGTTGCTTCCATGCAGATCACCGTGGCAGTTCGCGCAGAGCCTGTTTATTCCGGATGTATACTCATTGTGTTTTTTGGGAGAACGATTGCGTTCCCACTCATCATCCTCTATGCCGGTAACACCCTTTTTCTTGCCGGTAATCTTCAGAAATCTGTAGCTCCTGGCTGTTGTACTTCCGTCGATGGGCCGATCTTCGGCATGATGGTTTTTCATGATCGCCTTAAACGGATCTTCTATGTTACGGTCGCCGTGGCAGCCATTGGACCCCGAGCATGCCAGTGTTTTTCCTGGATTATAGCCGATCACGGAAGGGTCTGACTGTCTGTCATATCCCGGAGGGGCGCCATTATGTTTCCTGTCTACGGGCGCAATACCATCGACATTATGTCCGTACCTGTCGCCGAAATCCCTGGAAACATAATAGAAATTTCCGCCTGCCAGAGGCTTTACGGGTTCAACATGGTTGAAGACAACAGGCACATCGACCTGACCGATGTGTTTTAACGTGTCTCTCGTGCTGTTTGTGTGGCAGTCCACGCAGAGGGCGTTCTGGAGCACAAACTTCAGCGGCCCACCTGGAGCAGACTCCAGCATTCCGGGATAGAGACCGTGACAGGCCTCGCAATCTCCGGTGATTCTGGCCTCTGCCTCACGGCAGGACAGCGCCGCGAATGCAACACACAGGAAGAAGGCCCCGAGTATGATTATTCCATTTTTTTTCATAACCTGATATTTATAAACTAGCATAAATAATGCCACTATTTAATGTCAAAACTCTGATTAACCTTAAATATCGTATAAAATTCATGCAACAGCCGGGTCAGGTTAAGCATAAAAATCTGTCTGAACACCCCCTGTTCTGTAAATTCCGGCGCAGTAGCTTATTTTTTGTTATACGAGTGACAATTAAGGCAGAGTTCAAAGGGTTTCGTCGCCCTGTACCTGAAGAGCTTCATGTATTCGGAGCTGTGCGGATTGTGGCAGCTGGCGCATGAAAGCTCTCCATACCTGGCCTTCGGGTCTTTCCTGTCCCTGAGCGGATGACCTGCCTGGGTAAAGCCGCTTGCGGCATGTGGCGACTTTGCTATCTCCGGATGGCACTGCAGACAGCCGTCGGTCGTCGGAAGCCGGAGCAGAGACGTATACGATGCCGCATGGGGTTTATGGCAGACCGGGCACATTCCAGCTGAAACAGGAGGATGTTGGTTCTTTCTGTTGAACTCTCCCTTGTCGTGGCAGTTAAAACAGAGCTTTGGTATGTCGGCGATGAGGAGTTTTTTTGCATCACCCTGATGTGGTTCATGGCAGCTCAGACACATTCCCGCCTCAACAGGGGGATGTTCGTATTTGTCCTCGAACTCGGACTGGATATGACATGTAAAGCATATGCCGGGAACTGGTTTCAGAAGCAGCTTTTCGGCTGCGGATGCATGCGGGTTATGACAGCTCAGGCACTTACCCTTCAGTACCGGCGCGTGATGCTTCTTCTTTGTATCTGAAATATAGAGATCTTTCTCATGGCAGATAAAACACAGGTCCGGCGGCTTTGCGACAAGGAGTTTCTCTTCATCACTGCTATGCGGATTATGGCATGATGTGCACATGCCGCCGGCCACGGGCGGATGCGTGGATTTCTTCTCGAATTTTTCCTTGTCATGGCAATTGAAGCAGAGGCCGGGCATTGCCGTGATGAGAAGACTGGGGTTGTCCGATTTATGTACGTCATGGCATGAGAGACACATGCCCTGGGCGACGGGCGGATGCTGGATTTTCCTTGTGAATTTTTTCCTGTCATGGCAGGTGAAGCAGAGGTCCACTCCTGTTGCGAAGAGAAACTTTTGAGGTTTCGCCTTCATCTCATGCGGTCTCGTATGGCAGGCCACGCATCCGCTTTCCTTGATAATCGGATGGACCACGTTCGCATCCGTCTTTCTCTTATGGCATAATAAGCAGTCAGGGAATTGCTTGGAATATCCCTGTCCGGGAAAGATGAAGACAAAGGCCGTAGCAATCAAAAAGGATAAAAATATGGCGCGATATATATTCAATTGTAATACCTCTCAGGCACCACCGATTCTCCTGAAAAATTTGTATATTTGCGATACATTAGCAGAGCTTGACTTATATGTCAATTATAGAAGACGCCGGCATGCTTTTTTGTATTGTATGCCAGACAGCAATGTCGCGGCTGTTATGTCGGGAGGAAAACTTATTCCGTTGTCTATAAAAGATATACCGACCATTAACAGAGAAATGCGAACAGGGAATATATAATGCAAGCTGCGCTGGTTACGGGAGCAGCCGGGGGCCTGGGAAAGTATATAGCCCTTGCCCTCTCGAAAAACAGATACAGCGTGGTGGTCAACTACCGTTCTTCAGGGGATGCGGCCCGTTCAATTCTCGATACAATGGATAAAGATTCTTTTGCCGTAAAAGCGGATGTTCGAAGCTCAGAGGATGTGGAGGCGATGGCCGACCGGATTGATTCCAGGCTCGGCAGGCTTGATGTCATAATAAATAACGCGGGGGTCACAAAAGACAGCCTGTTACTGAAGCAGACGGAACGGGAATGGGATGAGATAACCGGTGCAAATCTGAAGGGTTGTTTTAATTTAATTAAAATAATGGCCCCCATTATGATAAGGTCCGGAGGAGGACACATAGTTAATATCTCATCTTATTCAGGAATAAAAGGGAAATCCGGACAGGCGGCTTACAGTGCTTCCAAGGCCGCGCTTCTCGGGCTCACGGTTACGGCCGCCCATGAACTCGCGGAGTATAATATCAGGGTGAATGCCCTGCTTCCGGGATACATGGCGACCGGTATGGGAATGAAGGCAGGCAGGGCAATGGAATCGGCAAGAGAGAGCAGTATCATTAAGAGATTATCGGATCCAGGGGACACGGCGGAATTCATACTGTATTTATTGAAGACGGAGAATATTACCGGCCAGGTATTCAGTCTTGACAGCAGGATTATTTAATCGGGAAACCTGAATGTAGTGAAAACAGCCGGCAGGGGGACTGAAAACGCCCTGTCCTCCACCGGATTTCATGAGTTCTCAGGCTTCGTCCGTCTTTATATGCAGTTCTTTGAGCTGTTTTGGTTCGACCAGCGCGGGGGCGCCGGACATCATGCAGAATGCCTTCTGTGTCTTTGGGAATGCTATCACATCCCTGATGGACGTTGCGCCGGTCATCAGCATAACGAGCCTGTCAAGTCCCAGCGCTATTCCTCCATGAGGCGGCGCGCCATACTTCAGGGCGTCAAGCAGGAAACCGAATTTCACCTCCGCCTCCGTGTCGGATATATTCAGGATTTCGAACATCTTTTTCTGAACGTCACTCCTGTGTATACGTATGCTTCCGCCGCCGATCTCGTTGCCGTTCAACACAATATCATAGGCCATGGCTTTCAGCGATGAGAGCATCTCCCTGTCCCCGGTATCTCCTGCGAGCATCTTCTCCATATCTCCGGCCATCGGTGATGTGAACGGATGGTGCATCGCCTGGAACCTCTCCTCTTCCTCGTCCCATTCGAGAAGAGGGAAGTCTGTTATCCATACGAACTTATAACCGGGCTGAATCAGATCCAGCCTTCTGCCCAGTTCAAGCCTCATGCGGCTCAGGACATCGTAGACCACCTTGCTCCTGTCGGCGATAAAGAGCATGATGTCGCCTTCTTCCGCATGGAGCCTTTCAGCCATATTTCTTAAAATCTCGCCAGGGAAGAACTTGGCTATCGGTGATTCAAATCCGTTTTTTACCTTTATCCAGGCAAGACCTTTTGCACCAAAGGACTGGGCCTCGGATGTAAGCATATCCAGTTCTTTTCTTGAGAGTGCGGCCATGCCTTTGCCGTTTATGGCCTTTACCATGCCTCCTGACTGAAGTGCGTCCAGAAAGACCTTGAAAGTCCCCCCGCCGGCCAGGTCCGCCATGTCTTTCAGTTCAAGTCCGAATCTCATATCAGGCTTGTCATTGCCGAACCTCTCCATCGATTCATTGTAGCTGAGTCTCTGGAAAGGCGTTTCGATGTCTGTCCCCAGTGTTTCCCTGAAAATCGTTTTTATCATGTCTTCAACCAGCCCGAGGATATCATCCATGTCGACAAAAGACATCTCAAGGTCAACCTGTGTGAATTCGGGCTGCCGGTCCGCCCTGAGGTCTTCATCACGGAAACATCTTACTATCTGGAAATATTTTTCAAGCCCGGCAACCATCAGGATCTGTTTGAAGAGCTGGGGGGACTGGGGGAGAGCGTAGAAATGGCCGGGATTGAGACGGCTGGGCACAAGATAATCTCTCGCCCCTTCGGGTGTCGATTTTGTGAGCATAGGGGTCTCTATTTCGAGGAAGCTTTTCATATCCAGGTAGTCTCGGAACCCTTTAACAATACGGTGGCGCATCATCAGGTTCTGCTGCATTTCAGGCCTTCTCAGGTCAAGATACCTGTGTCTGAACCTGAGCGCTTCACCTGCCTCAGCGGCCTCCTCCATATTGAAAGGCAACGCCGCGGCCCTGTTCAGCACGACCAGCTTATGTACGTACATCTCGGTCATGCCTGTTGGAATGGACGGGTTTTCGGTTCCGTCAGGTCTCTTCCTCATCTCGCCTGAAACGGATATCACGTATTCGGCCCGCAGGTCATGCGCCATTTCATGCGCGTCAACAGCCACATCCGGGCTGAATACTATCTGGCATATTCCGCTCCTGTCGCGGAGGTCTATAAATATAAGCCCTCCGTGGTCTCTTCTTCTGAAGACCCACCCGGTAACAGTCATCACCGAACCGATGTCCGTCTCTCTTATATCGCCGCAATTCTTATCGCGAATCATGCCGCCTCCCCGATTTTCAATTCTCTGCTTAATCTTTTCATCTCGTCATCGGAAATATGCCTGATCGCGCCGGGACTCAGCTCACCCATCTCAAGTCCGTTAATCCTTACCCTTATTAATCTGAGCGCCTGATGGCCGACCCTTTCGAGCATCCTTCTTATCTGCCGTTTTTTTCCTTCATGTATTATCATCTCGATCCATGAATTATGCTCGGCCCTTTTGAGTCTTCTGACCCGGGCGGGCGCTGTTACTGTTTTGTCGAGCCTGATGCCGTTCCGGAGTTTTTCCAGTTCATTCTCTTCGAGCACGCCCTTTATTTTCACGAGGTATGTCTTGGATATCTTTTTCGATGGGTGCAGAATCGCTTGAGCAAAATCCCCGTCATTAGTAAGCAGCAGCATCCCTTCCGAATCATAATCGAGTCTGCCGACCGGGAAAACCCTCTGCTTTATTCCCTTCAGAAAGTCTTTGACGGTGGGCCTTCCCTGTGGATCACCCAATGAAGTTACTACCGCCCTCGGTTTGTTGAAGATGAGGTATACCTTTTTTTCGGGTCTCAGGAGAAGTTTTCCATTAACCTTAATATGGTCTTTTTCAATGTCTGCCTTCATCCCTATTGTGGCGATCCTTCCGTTTACCGTAACGCGTCCTTCCATGATAATCTCCTCTGCTTTTCTGCGAGAGGTGATTCCCATTTCCGCGATTATTTTCTGTAGGCGATGTTCCATAACCTTAAATGATAACATAAATGGCGGACAAGAGGTATATA
>JAYWMP010000082.1:0-4227 GCA_035873255.1 Nitrospirota bacterium | reverse complement strand
AATCAAAGCGTATTCATCCGCGTTTCTAAGCGGGTGCGTATCAATATTCTGGACAACAAGCCCCTTATCAGTAAAACAACCTATATTTACTGAAGAGTTACCAATATCAACGGCGATCAGCATCTTCACCTCCAGACTTAATATGCCGGTTCTTCTATATTAAATCACTGTCAGGTATGTTCCGCGTAAGACTGTAATTTCTCCCGAGCTGATCTTCTTCAGCGCGCCTGACCGTAATCTCAGAAGAAGCATGCCTTCATCATCTATATCTTCCGCCCGTCCTGAAACCACCTCTTTCCCCATGGCGATCCTGACATTTTGGCCCAGCGTTGAGGCAAAACGTCTCCATTCGTCGAGCAGCCTGCCTCTTCCCGTTCTCTTCAGCAGTTTGTACCGTTTTTCGAATTCTTTCAGAATCCGGACAATTATCCCGCTTCTCGAGAAATTTTCACCTGTTTCAGCCCTGACCGAAGTTGCGACGGACCTTATCTCTGAAGGAAAATTATTTTTCTCTATATTCACGTTAATGCCTATGCCTATTATCGCGTTTCTTATCTTGTCCGGTTCAGACCTCACCTCGGTTAATATTCCGCCCACTTTTTTACCGGCAACCAGAAGATCATTCGGCCATTTTATCGATACCGGAAGCCCTCCGGTATCTCTGAGCGCCGCCGTGCAGGCGACTGAAGCCAAAACCGTGAGCAATGTCGCATCCCTGGGCTCCAGTTCCGGCTTGAGTATAATGCTCATGTAAATATTAACACCGGGCGGTGAAATCCACTCTCTTCCCAGTCTCCCTCTTCCGTTTTCCTGCGTGTCTGCGACAATAACTGTTCCCGACCCGATCTCTTGCCGTATGGAGAGTGAAGCCGCGACTTCGTTTGTCGAATCAACGGATTCATAAACAAAAATCCGCTTCCAGAAATCACCCTGGATCTCCGATGCTATCTCATCCGCCGAAAGGTCCGGAGACCCGATGAGTTTATACCCCCGTGATGATACAGCCTTGATAATAAATCCCTGTCTTCTCAGTATCCCGATCTTTTTCCAGACTGCGGCCCTCGAGATTCCGAGTTCCGAACTCATCCGCGCACCCGAGACAAATTTATCTTTTTCCTTAAGAAAACGAAGAATATTTTCAGGCATTATGGCCCCCGGTCCGGATAGTGCAAAATCACCCTCCGGAATATTCTGATTTAGAAGTCCAGCCGCATTCACCTGAAAGCGGACAGATCCCGCACTTTGGTTTTCTTGCCGTACAGGTCTCCCTTCCATGCAGAATAAGTGCCAGGCCGAACCTGGTCCATCTCTCCCGCGGAATATTACGGTTAAGAATTTTTTCTATTATATCAGGGTTGTCTGACTGCGCGATACCAAGCCTGTTGCTCACCCTCAAAACGTGCGTATCAACTGCTATAGCCTGCTTCCCAAAGGCGCCCCCCAGGACCACATTAGCGGTTTTTCTGCCGACACCCGGCAGCCTGATCAAATCTTCCATTGTTGAGGGTACCGTACCGTTGAATTTTTCTAAAATCATCTTTGCGCAGTTTATTATCGATTTAGCCTTGTTTTTATAAAATCCCGCAGGCCTTATCTCCTCCTCAAACGTCTTCAGGTCGGCCTCGGCGTAATCCGTTACGGTCTTATATCTTCTGAATAATGTCTCTGTCACTTTGTTGACGCGCAGATCCGTGCATTGGGCCGAGAGTATCGTCGCGACAAGAAGTTCCAGCGGGCCGGAAAACCTGAGCGCTGTCTTCGGGTCAGGATACTTCGAGAACAATAAACTGGAGATTGTCTCTATTCCTCCTCTAATATTTCCACCTCGATCCTGCCTTTAAGCCCTTCAGCAAACCTCTTCGCGTCATCCGCTGATCCGACAATCGAGCCGTAATGCATCGGGACCGCGATTCCGGGATTTATATCGAGCGCCGCCTTGACCGCCTCATCTGCTGTCATAACATAAGTCCCTGAAACAGGTAAAAGCGCGATATCCGCGTTGAAACTCTTCATTTCGGGAATATAATCCGTATCTCCCGCCATATATATCCTCTCGCCTTTCAGAGTAAAAATATACCCAGCCCAGCCTTTGCTTTTTGGATGAAATTCCTTGTTCGTATTATAGGCAGGCACCACCTCGATCCCGATGCCCTCAACATTAATCTTCTCACCAACCCTGACGGTCTTTACGTTCCCGCTGAACTTTCCGGCGCAATCCGCTACTGTTACTATCACCGTGCCAGGCCCCTGAATCTTTTCAACATCTTCCGGCGAGCAATGATCATAATGACTGTGAGTAATCAGTATAATATCAGCGGTGTCCTCCTTCCTGATCCTGAACGGGTCGGTATATATCACCTTTTCACCAACAATCCTGAACGTGTCATGTCCCAGCCAATGAATATTTTTTCCCATTGTATCATCCCCCTTTGCAGTCTGAAAGTTTAGAAATAAAAACAGAATCGCCAGAAAGATTTTCATATCTCTTTTATTGCATTTTAACATTTATAAAATATACAACAAACTCACATCACAGCCCTGATCCAATATATCTCGCTGGATTATCTCTCGCCGCCTCGATAATCTCCGCGTCAGTAATGTTGATATCTCTTAAGATTTTAACAGAATCTAACATTGATATCGACGAGCCACTCAAAAATCCCCTGCTATTTAAAACAGCCCCTCGCCCGGTTTTGGGGCTTTTCACAGAATCGGTTACAAGTATTATCCTGTCGAGACGCTTCAGGTTAAACACCAATTCTAAAGTCCTGGGATGAAGATGGATACCGTCGGCAATCACCTCTATGTATAAATCCATGTCAAGGAGTCCGAGACACGCAAGACCGGGATCACGGTGATGAAACGGCCGCATGGCGTTAAATATATGGGTTATTCCGGAGGCACCCGCTTTTTTACCGTCAGCCGCCTGTTGGTATGTCGCGTCGGAATGGCCCATATTCACCCTCATGCCGAGTTCCACGCATCTCTCCGTCACCTTTAAGGCGCCGGAAATCTCAGGGGCAACGGTTATTATCTTTATGATGTCTTCATACCCTTCAATCAACTTTTTCAGATTGGATATGGACGGCTTCTCAAAAGAACTCCCGTCTAATGCCCCGCATCTGACAGGGTTTAAAAACGGGCCTTCGAGATGCACACCCAGAATAAGCGCCGGAACATGATCGCGCGCGGGGGTTATTTCAGAAATTCCGGCCTCCTCTGCCAGACGCTGCATCTCCATCGCCTTTTTCACCGTCTCCATATTCTTTCTCATCTCATCAACGGCCCCGGAATATATTGTCGGCAGGATCACGCCCGTCCCGGCCATTCCATGGAGTTCGGCCATTTTTAATATGTCCCCGGGCTCTCCTGTCCGTGTATCGTATCTTCCGATACCATGGGTATGGAGGTCTATGAATCGTTTTCCTTTCAAGGCGTCTTCCCCTCTGTTTTTTTAACAACCACAATGTGTCTGACTATATTTTCAAAAGGTAGTCTGAAATCTTCCGTTGAAATGTTCTCCTGTTCTGTCTTTCGCAATTCCTCATCGAGTTTCGGTCCCTTGCTCAAAATCAGTATGCCGTTTTTATTTAATATATCTCCGGCCTTGTCAATAAAATCACCGACGCTGAAAAGCGCTCTTGTTACGGCGACATCGACCTTCAGTCCCTTGATCTCCTCAATCCTGCTGTTTATGACTTCAACTTCCTGAAGATGAAGGGTTTTCGTGACATGTCTCAGGAATATCTGCTTCTTGTAAGCAGGCTCGACAAGGAACAGCCTTAAGCGGGGGTTTATTATCCTGATCGGTATGCCGGGGAATCCTGCTCCGCTTCCTATATCAGCGATAGACCGGGCGTCTGAAGGTATGACCTTGCTGAAAAGGAGAGAATCAAGAAAATGTTTTATGATAATCTCTCTTTCTGTTTTCAGCCCTGTCAGATTGTATGCCCTGTTCCACTTCTTAAGCAGATCAAGGTAAGTTATGAAGGCTGTAATCCGGTCTTCAGTACAGTGAATCCCGAGTTCTTCCATCCCAGCTCTTAAGAGATCAGCCGCTTTCGACATAACATCTTTATTGTACTATTTTTGGCTCATCAGGCTTATCTGTGGGTATATATTCAGCATTTATCTCCTGATTTATCGCTGTCATTCCCGCAGTCCGTTGAGCGGGAATCCAGAATTCTCACAAATATAATTATATAAATCATTCCAATTGGGATTATC
>JAYWMP010000248.1:0-7650 GCA_035873255.1 Nitrospirota bacterium | reverse complement strand
ATGGTATTTTGAGGACATAAAATTGTGAAATGCAAACCTGATATCTATCATCGCCAATCCATTCGTTTGCAGTGGTATGATTATGCCCGGGCAGGGGCATATTTCATCACCATTTGTATCCAGGACCGGGTGTGTTTGTTTGGAGATATCATTGACGGGAAAATGGTGTTAAATGACGCGGGGCAGTTGGTGATAAAATGGTGGAAAAAATTGCAGGATAAATATGATGCCGTGGAAATTGATGAATATGTGGTTATGCCCAATCATTTTCACGGTATTGTTATTACCACCAACGATACCATCGTAGGGGCGATTCCGTGTAATCGCCCTCATGAAAACCCGATGCCGGGGGAACCGGATGAAAAACCAATACCGGGCGAAAACATGGTTTCGCCCCTACGGGTATTGGGGCAATATATTTCATGGTTCAAACGAATGTCCACCAACGAATACATCCGCGGTGTCAAACAAAACGATTGGCCGCGGTTTAATGGCAAATTATGGCAACGTAATTATTGGGAACATATTATCCGTAATGAACACGAATTAAACCGAATCCGGCAATATATTATCGACAATCCTTTGAAATGGGAAACAGATCGAGATTATCCTGGCCGCAATATGGGTGCGGTTTGCGAATCACCTGAATAATGTAAGGGCGATTCTATGTAATCGTCCCCATGAAAACCCGATTCCGTGTAATCGCCACCGATATCACACCGATTCAGAGGATTCTGTAATGTTCCGACACGAAATTACGGATACAGCCCTGTATATCCATGAAGCAGTTTCTATAGCTGCGAAGGCTGGAACCATAGGGATCATCGATCTTCCGCCGCATTTTTGTATTGGCGGAAAAGGCGGAGAGGTTGAATATTTTTCCATAGGCGGAGGGATTTAAGGAAAGGACCAGTTCAATATGTATCGGCTCCATGCAAAGTATTATGCTGCTGTCGTCGATTATTTTATCGTCAAGCAGCCTGGCGCTATGGCCTGATATGTCTATCCCGTTTTCGATTGATGCGATTATTGCGAATTCCACGGCGGAATTGCCGTTTATCGCGTGGGTCCCGGCTGAAGATATTTTTATATCCGGACAGGATTTAAAGATTGTTCGCAATATTCCCTCAGCCATCGGACTGCGGCATATGTTGCCGGTGCAGACAGCCAGGATGCCTGTATTCTTATGTAAGTTATCTGCCATATTGACGATGTTTGTAAATATAAACCATGCAAAGTTATAATAACAGATAGTATGATAAATCTGAAGTATGCCATTGTATATGTCCGAAGCAAACATTAAGGTCCAACCCGGGAAATTAGGGATCGAAGACAGTTTTAACTTCCGTTGCGGCAAAGATATTGAGTGTTTCAATAAATGCTGCCGGGACATCAATCTGTTTCTCACTCCCTACGATATTGTCAGGATGAAAAGAAGGCTGAATATGCCTTCCGGTACATTCCTGAAAATATATACGTTTCCACTTTTCCCGGAAGAGGTTGGACATCCGGTGATATTGATGAAAATGCTTCCTGACGAATCAAAATACTGCCCGTTTGTGAGTGATGAAGGATGCATGATATATACCGACCGTCCGTGGTCCTGCAGGAGCTTTCCGCTCGATCCGGGTCCTGGACATCCCGCTACGGAATTCGAGCTTGTTAAGAGGGACTTCTGTCTTGGGTTTAACAATGGAAGGAGTAATTCCGTCAGGAAATGGATAGAGACACAGAATATCGGTTTTTATGAAGAAATGAATGAAGAATGGAAAAAGGTGACTCATAATGAAAATTTTACCAGCCGGAATCTGCTCCAGGGAAATGCCAGGGATATGTTTTTTCTGGGGAGCTATAACATTGATGAGTTCAGAAACCTTGTTTCCAAAGGCGATTTCCTGAAATATTTTGTTGTTGACGGGAAACTGTTAAAGAAAATAAAATCCAGCGAGGCGGAACTTCTGAGGTTCGCCTTCAGGTGGCTCCGCCATGTGCTCTTCGGAGAAGAGACATTAAAAAGAAGATAACAGTACGGATTAATGGATATTATGAAACACGCTAAGTATATGTATCTCTTTGTACAATAAAATCAGGGAAGGAAGGATTTATGGAAGACAGGAAGCCGGAATGTCCTCACTGCGGACAGCAATTGAATAAATGGAGCACCCCAACCTTTAACTTTTCCGACGGGCTGGGATGGTGTTCTACTTTTCTCTTTGTATGCTTTAATGACGAATGCAGCTTCTTTAAAAACAGCTGGAAACATATGGTCGAGAACTATGGACAGGAGATGGGATACAGGTACATGCTCCATCCTGACTCGGGAGAATCCTCCAGTTTGCCGGTCGGCGGGAAGAACGTCATGAAGGGAGACATTATTGACGAGATAAGGGAGTCGGAGGAGAAGGCTGAGCTTGAAGCGAAGAAGAAGGCTTTCCAAATGCTTACGGATTATTTCATCGCTAAAGATGTGGATTCAATACTGAAAATGCTTATGGATGAAGCCGGCTTTGGAAGCGTCAGGCTGAAAGCCGCTGAACACCTGGGAGAACTTGGTGATGGTCGTGTGATCGAACCACTGGCGAACTATAAATTCGGTCATGAGGTTGTACAGAAAAAGGTAAATGAGTCTGTCCTGATAATTCACAGGAAAAACTTCACCATGGAATGTCCGTACTGCGCCGAAGTGATTAAGATGCGTGCTAAGATCTGCAAGCATTGCGGCAGGGAGCTGACATCCTGACCTGATTTCGGCGGCGGAAAGGTCGGGGAGGATACACGCACGGCGACACATTTAATTCAGACAGTAAAAGACAGCCGGAAAGAAAGGCGTTTAAAGCTCCTTATCATAAATTCTGTATTTCTTATAGAGTCTTCCGCCAATTGTTTCCACAATCCTCTGTACGGCGATATTGTCCTCGAGTATCCAGGAGAACTCAATTCGTTTGTAGCCGCCTTTCACAATGCCGGCAGCCCCCTCTCTGAAGAGCATGGCGTCGACGCCTTTATTCCTGTATTCCTTTTTTATTCCGAGGAGCAGGAGTCTCAGGTCGGTTATCTTTCTGGAATAATAAAGCGCTTTCAGCATAGTTGACGGATTGAGATTGCCGTTCATATGCCGCAGGACAGAGTTGAAATCAGGCAGAAGGCCCATAAACCCGATGGGTGTCCCTTTATCTTCAGCTATCAGCGTAAGATTTGGTACTACAGCCTGTTTCATTCTTTCTGCCGTGTAATATATTTCGTCGTCGGTAAGAGGTATGAACCCCCAGTTGTTTTGCCACGCGGAATTATAGACTTCTTTGAATATCAGCATTTCTTCGATAAACCTGCTTTTGTCGATAGGCCTGATCGTTATCCCCCGTTTTTCAGCGATCGCCGCGACCCTCAGTATTTTCCGTGGCAGGTTTTTTTTGAAATCATAGATAAAGCCATACAGGTCCTTCGCCTTTTTCATACCGTATTTTTCGGAAAAATCATTATAATAAGGCGGGTTATAGGGCGTCATGATCATAGGAGGTTGATCAAATCCTTCGAGCAAAAAACCGCATTCTTCGTTGGTGGAGAAGTTCATGGGACCTCTCATCCTGTCCATGCCCTCTTTTTTCAGGTGGTCCGCTGCTTTATCAAAAAGAGCTTCAGCGACCGATACGTCGTCTGTGCATTCAAAGAACCCGAAAAACCCTGTTTTTTCATTATGTGCTTCATTATGCCGTTTATTTACAAACGAAATGATTCTCCCTGCTTTTTTTTCGTCCTGTAACGCAATGAAATATCTGGCGCTTGCATGCATGAAAAACGGGTTTTTTCCGGAAAAAAGAGACCGCATCTCACTGTTAAGGGGAGGGACATATTTAGAGTTTTCAGGATAAAGGGAAAAGGGCAGCTTTATAAATTCGTCAATATCCGCCGGTTGGACCTCCAGGACTTCAATCACTGATCAACCCTAATGCCCTGCCTGTTTTTTTGAAGGCGGTCAATACCCTGTCAAGGTGTTCATCCGTATGTGTAGCCATGTAGCTGGTCCTGATGAGCGCCTGACCGATTGGAACGGCCGGACTCACGACTACGTTTGCGAAGACGCCTTCCTGCTGGAGCAGCATCGTCATTTTGAATGCCGTTAGATCATCGCCGACCAGTATCGGGATAATGGGTGTTTCTGTCGGTCCTAATTCGAATCCGAGGGATTTAAGGCCGCTGAACATTTTTCTGGTGTTCTTCCATAATTTCCCGATGCGTTCGGGCTCGTCTTCGATAATGTCGATAGCGGCGCTGACCGCGGCTATTGAAGCTGGAGGTGGGCTTGCGCTGAAGATTAACGCCCTGGCCATGTGTTTGATATAGTGGATGATATTTGCGTCTCCGGCTATAAAACCCCCGATTGAGGCGAGGGACTTGCTGTAGGTTCCCATAATCAGGTCGACATCTTTTTCGAGCCCGAAGTGTTCCGCGGTCCCACGGCCTGTTCTGCCGAGGACTCCTATTCCATGGGCATCGTCAACCATAACTCTTGCATTGTACTTTTTGGCAAGCCCGACAACATCCGGGAGGTTGATAATGTCGCCTTCCATGCTGAATACGCCGTCAACGGCTATCAGCTTTTTCCGGTCCCTGTTCTCTTTCAGAATCCTCTCCAGATCCACCATGTCATTATGTCTGAACTTTCTTACCTCGGCGTAAGAAAGCCTGCAGCCGTCTATTATGCTGGCGTGGTCCATTTTATCGATTATTATGAGATCGTCTTTCCCGGTAATGGCGGATATGACTCCCAGGTTAACCTGGAACCCGGTTGAGAAGACAAGGGCGTCCTCTTTCCTGATAAACCGGGTGAGTTTCTCCTCAAGTTTCACATGTATATCCAGAGTGCCGTTAAGGAACCTTGAACCGGCGCAACCCGTGCCGTATTTTTTGACGGCCCCGATTGACGCCTCTTTTACTTTCGGGTGGTTTGTAAGACCGAGATAGTTATTGGAGCCCACCATTATCATCTTTTTTCCGTCCATGATGACTTCGGGGTCCTGCGCGCTTTCGATTATCCTGAAGTACGGATACAGTTCAACCGCCATCAGTTCTTTTGCTTTCGTGAATTTATCGCACTTATCGAATAAATCCGTCTTCTTTTCTAAAGCCATCGGTGCGTTTTGTACCAGTCTGCTGTCCATCTTATTCCTTCCCGCAGGGTTATAGTCGGCTTAAATCCCAGTTCCTTCTTCGCTTTATTTATGTCGCATGTCCAGTTCGAAAAACGAAAGTCATTGATTCTGTCTCTGTTAATTATACTCTTTTTGTCGATTTTTTGACCGATAAAAGCCAGTAATGGCATCAAAGAGCGGGGCAGTCTTATTTTAATCGCCCTCACCCCCAGAGCCGATGATATTGCTTTGGCTATGTCTTCGTTTGTATATATCATATCATCCGACAGAAAAAAGCTTTTGCCTTCCGCTGTTTTTTCCTCTGCTGCCAGGATGATGCCACGAACAAGGTCTTCTACATGGATCATCGAATAATAGCACCTTCCCCAGTAGGGGAAAAAGCCTTTTTTTATCGTCTGGAAGAGCAGGAAGAAGTCCCTGTCCCTCGGTCCGTAGACAGCAGGCGGCCTGATGATCGTACATGGTATCTGCCTGCCGTATTCCAGAACGGCTTTTTCCCCTCCAAGCTTGCTTCTTCCGTAATTCGATACAGGTCCGGGCTGAGAATCCTCCCGGCGGGGCTCGCGGTCGTTGCCGGGGCCTGTCGCGGCAAGACTACTCAGGAATATGAATCTCCGGAGTCCTGAATTTCCGTCCGCTGCCGCCAGCAATAATTTCCTGGTGTTCTCTGTGTTGGCCGAAAAAAAGGCTTCTTCTGAAGTTGCCTTGGTGATTCCGGCGAGATGAAAGATATAATCGAAGTCACAGACTTTATGGCTGTATGATTCACTATCGGCAAGGTCGGCAAATATATATTCGAGGCCGGGATGCTCCAGCCACCTTCGATCGGATGTTTTTCTTACGAGGCATGTCACGTCATAACCTTTTTTAACGAGGGCGTCGACAAGGTGGCTTCCGATAAAGCCGGCGGCCCCGGTAACCAGGGCCTTCATGCTGTATCCGTGCTGTTATTCAGGAACATGTCGGGGGCATTTATGAACAGGATATATAAAAATCCGCCCTGAGCATTCCGGGCTTTGTAATTCATATATACCGGCTCAGGATTCAAGGCACTGTTTTATGGTGTCATCAAGTTCATCAAGCTTGAAGGGTTTTCTGAGAATGATTATCCCTCTGCTTTTAAACTTCTCTTCGAGAGATGGCGTGATAAACGCGGAACATACCACAATTTTGGGTTTGCGCGATTTTCTGTCCAGATTATTAATGAGTTCCGCGCCGTTTTTTCCGGGCATTCTCAGGTCGACAAAGAGAATATCTATATCATCGTCTGATTTGAGCTTTACCGAGGCGTCAGAGACGTTAGACGCGGTGACGACTTCATGTCCTTTTTTCCTGAGCGCCCTGTCCAGAAACCAGCAAACCAGTTCTTCATCATCGACAACTAATATTTTCATAATAATGTCTATATATTAATAACAGATTTCACTATAAAGGTTAAGCATTATTATCACCCGTAACTATGGAGGCCTGAAAGGAGCAGGTTCACCCCAAGGTATGTAAAGATTACCGCAAGAAATCCAAACACCGCGACCATGGCTGCTTTTTTCCCTTTCCATCCCTTGATCAGGCGGCTGTGAAGATAGAAAGCGTATATGAACCATGTTATAAGCGACCATGTCTCTTTTGGGTCCCATGTCCAGTATTTGCCCCATGCCTGGTCGGCCCAGATTGCGCCGAATATCAGGCCGCCAAGTGTAAAGACGGGAAATCCTGTTGCTATGCATCTATAGGTGAGATCATCGAGTGCTTCAGCCGAAATATGGAAGCCTTCCATGATTTTTTTCAGTGAGTGACCGAATCTCCAGATTAAAAAAGTGATTGCGACTGAGACGGTCCAGCTCAATGCCGATACCATGGCTGAGCCGCTTCTGAAGGAGGCCTTGAAAAGATAGTTCTGTATCAGTTCTTCCTGCCCTGTTACCACTAATTTGAACTTAAGAAAATCCAGCCCCATCGCGGCAAGGGTAATTACGAAAACGCTCAGCATCAGGGTCCAGAATATGTACGCGGCTTCATTTCTCTTTTCGGTCCTCAGGATGAGGCACATCAGTCCGGTGCTGAAGGAGATCGCGAAGAGGGCGTAAGCAATAAAACTCATCATGACGTGAGCGAGCAGCCAGTTGCTCTGGAGCGCCGGTACGAGCGGCTGGATATTGCGGGACATGCCTGAGATATCGATATACGCGAGGGCAAGGACCGCGATAGGGGTTATGAAGGCGCCGAACGAACGGTTCCTGTATTTAAATTCTATAACCAGATAGACCAGTATCAGGCACCAGATAAAGAATATGAGCGATTCGTAAAGGTTGGTAAGAGGCGCGGCCCGGAGAAATCCCATCTGCCCCAGATCATAAAATTCCTTCCATCTTGTCGCTATGGCGAGAGTCTGGGAGAGAAACCCCGTGATAGTAAAGGTCGTAGCAATAACACCTATCTGGTTGTTCCTGAATGCGAGATAAAAGTTGTATAAGATCATCGCGAGGACATACGCGACGGTTGA
>JAYWMP010000085.1:0-4310 GCA_035873255.1 Nitrospirota bacterium | reverse complement strand
TACACGGCTTGACAATAATGATTATTATGTGATAATCTTTATCCAAGGATAATAATTATAGTTTTTGAAATGGAAAAGTTTAGAGATATAAATTTAAAGCTGACGCCACAAAGACTGGCGATTTTTGAGTATCTTGACGATAACAAAAGCCATCCTTCGGCGGAAGATATTTATCTGGAAATCAGAAAGAAATACCCGACGATTTCATTCGCGACGGTTTACAAAACGCTCGAGGCGTTAAAGAAACAGGGATTGCTGCTTGAACTTACAATTGACCCTGAAAGAAGGCGCTATGATCCCGGAACAGAGCACCACCACCACCTTATATGTATTGATTGTAAAAAGATTGTTGATATTCATGCCGATTTCCAGGTGGACGTTCCGGATGACGCTAAAGGGGCATTTGAGATGCTCGGCAACCATATTGAATTCTACGGGATCTGCCCGGAGTGCAAGAAGAGGGGTGAGCGGTGTTGAAATCATCTTCCGGCAAACACGGCGAAACAATAATGTTTTCTAAAAAAATGGTCGTAGGGTTGTTAATGGAAAAGCGGTATGATGAATTGATCGGGTGTTCATCAGGCGGAAGGAGAATCCTGAGCATGCTGATCTCCCTCTCTTATGATAAAAAGGACGTTATCTCCTGGCGGGCGATGGAGGCTATCGGTCTTATGACCGGAGCAATATTCGGAACGGACCCGGATATTGTCAGAAATACAGTCAGGCGACTGTTATGGATGATAAGGGATGAGTCAGGCGGAATCGGCTGGAGTGTTCCAGAGATACTCGGAGAGATAGTGAGAAACAACCATGAGCTGTCTGTGGATATTGCACCGGTTATTGCTTCTTTCCATGAGGAAAAGATGCTGCGCGCAGGTGTAATGTGGGCTATCGGGAGAATAGGAAAGGTCAATGCCGGGACCATGGAATATCTGGCGCCCGTGGTCATCTCCTATCTTGATGCCCCGGACCCGGCACTTCGCGGTTATGCCGCATGGGCAGCCGGTGAACTGGGTGCGGTCGGGGCTGTTGACAGACTGGAAAAAATTAAAAACGATGCTGATCCGGTCCCCTTTTATGAAGAAGGGGAGTTAAATGAAAAGACAGTAGGAGAAATAGCGACAAGGGCGTTGGCAAAACTTAAACCTGAAACTCATTAGTCAAGGAGGAATGAAAGATGACGGAGACAAGTCTTTTTTGCGGCCTTAACAGGCCCAAAGATCCGGAGAACATGACAGAGCTTGAGAAGAAGCATACCCCTGTAATTGAATGTCCCGACAATGTAAAGGCAGGTGAGCCTTTTCAGGTGAAGATCAAGGTCGGTGAGATACCACATATCATGGAGGAAGGGCATCACATTCAGTGGATTGATCTCTATTCCGGCGAGAACTTTAACGCAAGGATTGACCTGACCCCGGTCTTTACGAGAGCTGAAGTTACTATCACCCTTCAGAAGAGCGGCAAACACCGGACATCCACACTCAGGGTGATAGAGAGGTGCAATCTTCACGGGCAGTGGGAGGCGACAAAAGAAATCACAGTAAGTGAATAAGAAAAAAATCCGGACCACACAACAATTAATACAGGAAAGAAAAGGAGAAGATTATGTCAAAATCAGAAAAAAATCTATGGGATGCGTTTGCCGGTGAATCACAGGCAAACAGGAAATACCTCGCCTTCGCGAAAAATGCGGAAAAAGAAGGATATCCCCAGGTAGCTAAACTCTTCAGGGCTGCCGCCGAGGCCGAGACGATTCACGCTCACAATCACCTCAAACAACTGGATGGGATTAAAAGCACAAAAGAAAACCTTGAGGCGGCGATCAGCGGGGAAACCGATGAATTTCAGAATATGTATCCCCGGATGATTAAGGACGCGGAAGAGGAAGGGAACAATGGCGCGTTACGCAGCTTCAAATATGCGAATGAGGTTGAAAAGCTTCATGCCGGTCTTTACGGGAAGGCATTAGAAAACCTCGGCAGTAATGCAGAGACTGACTACTATGTCTGCGATGTCTGCGGTAACACGGTCGAGGGAGAGGCTCCGGATGCATGCCCTGTCTGCGGCGCAAAGAAACCGGCATTCAAAAAGATCGACTAAATACTTGTGTTATACCAATAACCACTCAAAACACCCAGAAAGAAGGGAGGACATAAAGCCCTCCCTTTTTCCCTCCAGCCTTTTTCATATACTGAAACAGCCGTGAGATTTTCAGCATAGTTTTTGATCTTCCCGCATGAGGGAATAGAGGGGTCATGGGGCGACGCCTTAGCTTTTTTTTTCAGGAAAGTTGTTGTTTTGCCGGTTTTTCTGTTAAATTTGAAGCAGGCTTAAAACGTGATTTCTTATCACTTTGCCGAAGGAGGGGGGAAAACATAATGAAAATCAGTCAGAGAATTATAGGGGGGGCAATATTCATTGTTCTGTTTGCAGTATTTTTAACAGCCTGCGGAGGGGATACAACACCCCCTGCTGTAACCGGCGTGCTTCCAGCAGACGGGGCCACCAGGGTGAGTGTCCTGTCCGACATCCAGGTGACTGTTTCTGAAGAGCTGGACAGCTTAACGGTAAATCGATCAACTGTGACTCTTGGTCGCAATCCCACGGTCCCTGGCGCTGTATCATATGATGATACAGCAAAAAAAATAATATTTAGTCCTTCCAGACCTTTATCTTACGGTACTACCTATGTGTTAACTCTTTCAGGTATAAAAGATTTGGCTGGTAATACAATGCCGATTGAGACACTCTCTTTCACCACTTACAAAAATCCTGCTTTACAGCTAACTTATTATTTCTCAGGGAATGTGAGCTCCTATAGCACATACACCTACGACGCTAATGGAAATCAGACACAGGTTGTTTATTACAACGGGGCGGGAGCTGACGGCATCTGGTTCACCTCGGATGACGATGTGCGCTTTTACAACATAGACACCTACGACGCTAATGGAAATCAGACACAGGTTGTTTATTACAACGGGGCGGGAGCTGACGGCATCTGGCTCACCTCGGATGACGATGTGGGCTCCTACAGTACATATACCTACGACGCCAATGGAAATCGGACACGGCGTGTTTATTACGACGGGGCAGGAGTTGACGGCATCTGGTTCACCGCAGATGACGATGTGAGTGCCTACTATACCTTCACCTGCGATGCCGATGGAAATCGGACACGGTATGTTTATTACGACGGGGCAGGAGTTGACGGCGAGTGGTTTACCTCGGATGATGATCTTAACTTCTACAACACATACGCCTACGACGCTAGTGGGAATCAGACACAGTATGTCGGTTATAAGGGGGCGGGAGTTGACGGCACGTGGTTTACAGCGGATGACGATGTGATCGCCTACAACATATACACCTTCAACGCCGATGGAAATCGGACACAGTCAGTTTATTACGACGGGGCAGGGGTTGACGGCATCTGGTTTACAGCGGATGACGATGTGCGCGGATACAACACATATGCCTACGACGCTAATGGGAATCAGACACAGTCAGTTTATTACAACGGAGCAGGGGTTGACGGCACATGGTTCACTGCGGATGACGATGTGAGCGGCTACAGCACATACACTTACGACGCCGACGGGAATCAGATACAGCATATTAATTACAAGGGGGCAGGAGTTGACGGCATCTGGTTTACCGCAGATGACGATGTGAGATTCTATTTTACATACACCTATGACGCCAATGGGAATCAGACACAGTCAGTTTATTACAACGGAGCAGGGGTTGACGGCACATGGTTCACTGCGGATGATGATGTGAGCTATTACAAGACATATGCCTACGACGCCGATGGAAATCGGACACATTCCGCTCAATACAACGGGGCGGGAGCTGACGGCATCTGGTTTACCGCGGATGACGATATATACAATGAACAAGAATATGAAACAAGCTTCTAGACAGGTTTGCATGAATGCTTACCGGAAATAAAGGGACAGTTCTATTAAGAACATCTTTGCTCCAAGCATAAACTCTATCCACAGTAAGAAGAGGAGCTTAAGAAGGAATTGGAGAGAGACAGCCTTTAATGATCAGGCTGTCTCGGCGGGCACGGCGATCACTTTTCTCCTTGCTGAATACACACTTTTCCGTTAAAATGTAACATATTGATTTCATGGGCAAAATCATGGTTTTTCAGGGAATTACATGGAGAAGGTGAATGCCGGAGTGGCGGACTAAATGGAGTGGGAAAATTAGAGTGAACTACCCATAAATTGCTCTGAAGAGCCAAAGAGATAAACTTTCGTGTTGGTAATTCAACCGATCATAGACGCAATTGACTATGT
>JAYWMP010000228.1:0-2342 GCA_035873255.1 Nitrospirota bacterium | reverse complement strand
GGATTTAACGTCCAGATTAATCACGTTCGCCGTTGGTTCCGACCCGATTAAGAAGGTCACCCATATTCCCAGGTTAATCAGGAAATCCGCGGAGGTAATATTCAGCAATTCAGACGTCAAATGTGAATTTTACTTTTCCGGAAATCTCCGGCCCATTAAAATTGACGAAGATCAGATCGCACAGGTCATCTCACATCAGTTTGTAAATTCATGCGAAGCATTGCGTGGGGAAGGCCAGGTACAAGTACGAGTTGAAAATGCAGTTGTACCTTCAGACAATGCACTCCCGCTGCCTGCCGGTAACTATGTGAAAATATCTGTTAAAGACAGGGGGATCGGAATACCCGAAGCTGACCTTCCAAAACTTTTTGATCCCTACTTTACGACCAAGGAGATGGGATACAGAAGAGGTGTAGGTCTCGGTCTTGCCATCAGTTATTCAATCGTAAAAAAGCACGGGGGATACATTACGGTAGAATCCCGAAAGGAAATCGGAACAACTTTTTCCATATATCTTCCGGCCCACGGGTCTAATCCTTAGAAATATTTCAGCGCTGTTCGTTTTTACCTCGTCAGCACCGAGAGATCAGGTCGTCTCCAGGTATCGTGCTCAATCCTCACTCATTACTTTCATTGCTTTGCGCTATGCGTCTTTATCCGTTGCGCTGTTGCTTTCAAAGAACCGGCGGAGCCCCGTATTTGTAAAACTACCCTGTGCCTTCATTTTACGGGAAAATTCGACCTCCCCCGCAGCTTACTAGATTTAGGCCCCCGGTCTTTCTTTACAAAGAAGAAATATAGCTGGTAGAATATTGAGTTGTGGGAGAGGTGGCCGAGTCGGTTGAAGGCAGCCGCCTGCTAAGCGGTTGTGGGGGTCAAACCTCACCCAGGGTTCGAATCCCTGCCTCTCCGCCATTAACGCCGTTGACATGTATTAACCGAGGGACTGGAAAGTCCATTATATTGCAAAAAGGAGAGCATGCAATGAACAAGAAAATATTAGCGATAACATGCGGCATAATGATTATATTTGTCGCGTCGGCGTGCAAGAAAAAGGAAGAAGAAGTTCCGGTTATTCCAAAGTCGGCCATGCCGGAACAACACCAGAACGTGACTCCCAAGGGTCATCAGCAGATGATGCCGGCAGGGGAAACTACAGTTGTAGTTCCTGATTCCGTAAAAGGCCAATGGAAGGGAGTCATACTCGCCATAGAAGACAAGGAAACCGGCAAGACAACAGAATTCACCATTAATCTCCACAGTGATTTTAAACTCCCGGATTCAAACATTACGATCACGGTAGGTGATTTTCTGCCCGACTTCAGAATGGATGGAAGGACGATAACCTCCCTGTCAAACGAAGCCAATAACCCTGCTGTCGCCATAGTGATTTCCGAGGATGACAAGCAAATTTTTCCCCAGCCCGGGAAAAAATGGGGATGGCTTTACGCAAAGCCTGAGCTCCGCAGTGTGCACCCTTTTGAACATGCCAAGTACGGCATTTCGCTTCAAAACGGTATAAAGAAAGGCTAGATTAATTCCGATGATATGCGCCCTTAGCTCAGCTGGATAGAGCGTCGGACTACGAATCCGTAGGCCGGGGGTTCGAATCCCTCAGGGCGCGCCATTAAGAGCAGAGAGAAGCTTCTAAAAAACAGTGACCATCAGGGAAGCAGACATCTATTATATGAAGCTGGCTTTGAAAGAAGCCGGTCTTGCTTTTCAGGAGGGAGAAATCCCCGTGGGCTCCCTCCTTGTAAAAGACGGCGTTATTCTCAACACAGCTCATAACCTGAGAGAGCGTTCAAAAGATCCGTCCGCTCACGCGGAAATCCTCTCTTTAAGAGCGGGATCCACGAGATCCGACAGCTGGCGACTGACGGGGATGACACTTTATGTAACAAAAGAGCCATGTATTATGTGCGCTGGGGCGATTATAAACTCCCGAATATCACGGCTTGTTTATGGATGCAGGGATACCAAGGCCGGGGGAGTCGACAGTCTCTATAATATCCTCAATGACAGGAGATTGAACCATCGGGCCGAAGTTGTTTCAGGCATTCTGGAAGAGGAATGCGCTGACTTATTAAGAAGGTTTTTTCAGGAACGGAGATAAGATTACGCTGTCCGGAGGCTTTGTTTTATAATATATGTGTTTTCTTTGAATTTAACTTGCTGGTTTTCAATGAAATTCAGGAGAGGTGCCAGAGCGGTTGAATGGGGCGGTCTCGAAAACCGTTGTGGGGGCGACTTCACCCAGGGTTCGAATCCCTGCCTCTCCGCCACTATTTTCAATTCCGGCGGCTCAATTTCCTTCCTGTCTCATATAACCCACCCGCACA
>JAYWMP010000081.1:0-7673 GCA_035873255.1 Nitrospirota bacterium | reverse complement strand
CTATTATCATCCCTGAAAAGTAGATCTCTAATGATATTAATTACCAGTATATGCTAATTATAATTTATATGTCAACAGGCGATGGAGAGGGGAAGTGGGAATCGAACCCACCGCGGCTTAATTAAAGTTCCGCAACACTGATTTTGCAGACCAGGCGGGGCGCCAGCCCCATACCCCTCCCGAATAATTTAGAATAGATAGGACCAATAAATCAAATAGAATAATACTATGAAAGAAGCCGAAACCATAGGGCTGGAAAGTTACTGAAAACTTTAGCCGATTCAGATAATCTTTGTTCCAGCCATGAAATGTTCCAGGAAAACATTATACGCCGTGGGGAGGGTCCTTCTTTTGCGGGTTGCAACATAAAATTTCCTTTTCATCTCAATGCCCCTGATTTTTATCTCCCTGAGTGTTTTCCGTTCAAGTTCATCGGCAACAGCCAGCCTTGAGAGTATAGAGACGCCTATCCCAGCCTTTACCGCCTGCTTCACCGCCTCTGTAGAACCAAAGATACCGGTAATTTTCATATTTTTGAGCGAGATCCCTTTTCCCTCCAAAATTTTTACGGTCTCCTTGCGCGTCCCGGAACCTTCCTCTCTCAGGACTATCGGAAGACTGACTAATTCCTCCAATGTTATCTCCTCTTCAACAACCAGAAACGGGGCGGCCAGGACAACTAATTCATCATCCATAAATGAAGAATAATTTATCTGATCATTGTCGAGTCTTGATCCTACAATCCCCAGGAGTAATTCATACCGTAAAACCTTATTAATTATTTCACCTGATCCGGAAATAGGCAGATTGAATGAGACCGCCGGATATTTTCCCTGGAATGCAGCCATTATTCCAGGCATTAAATACGTGCCCGGGATTGTACTCGCGCCGATGACAAGCTCACCTGTTACATCTTTTTTGAGTTCTCCAAGAATGGTTTTTAGAGAATCAGCCTTTTCTATAATATCCATTGCCTGGACATACAGCACACCGGCAGCCTTTGTAGGCATAATTGTCCTGCCCAGCCTGTCAAACAGTCTGCACTCAAACTCTTCTTCCAGCGTTTTGATATGGTCGCTTACTGTCGGCTGCGTCAGGCAAAGCTCTACGGAGGCCTTTGTAAAGCTCCTGTTTCTGTATATTGAGGTGAATATCCTTAGCTGATGTATGTCCATATAATGTCTGTTTATTCTATCACAGAGTAATTACCATGACAAAAAAAGCCGCCTGATATTGTCCATCTCCTTCCCCGGGCTGTCCGCCTTCTCAAACTGAAAGTCCCTGTACGTTTTCACTATAAACCCATTTTCCGTTTCAGTCACTTTTACAGCCCCATCCAGGTCGGTCCTGAATACCTTTGCACCGGCTAACTGTTCCAGCATCCTGGCGGCCGGATGACCGTATGAATTGTCCCTGCCGACGGATATGACGGCGATTGAAGGGGAAATCGCGGAAATAAATTCGCTGTCGGCTGACCTGCCGCTCCCGTGGTGCGGAATTTTAAGAACGTCTCCATGAAGCCACTTTTTAATATATAACATATCCCCTTCAGCCTCTTCTCCGATATCTCCAGTAAAAACAAATGAACCATTTTCCCCGGTCAGCTTCAGAACCAGAGAAGAGTCATTCTCCCCGACATCTTCACCGCCGAACAGAGTATAAAATTCCTTATATGGATGCAGCACTGTAATTTCGCAGTACCTGTTTTTAATGATGTCCCCTCTTTTCAGCCGCCTGTGCCGGGCATTTATATTCATCTCCGGCGGGTAGATGATTCGACCGTTATCCCATATCTCACCGACATTAAATCTCTCCATGAGATACTCAAGCCCCCCTGAATGGTCCGGATGAAAATGCGACAGTATCAGTACATCAATATCATCCTTGCCCGTATATCTCAAAAACGCCGCCGCCTCTTTTCCCGACCTGCCCGTGTCAACCACAATCGTTTTTTTATCCGGAAGCTCGATCACGGCCGAATCCCCCTGGCCGACATCAAGAAACGTAACGCTGACGCCCACTGGCCTGAAAACATTCAGAAAGAGATATATCAGGAACGGAATGAACGGCAGCAAAAGTAATTTTCTCTTCCTGCCGGCAACTATATATATGAAAAACCCGGCGTAAAAAAATATCAGCAGAGCCAGGGGAAATGACGGCGCCCTTACAGCGGCAAAAGGTATCCCTGACAGAAGCACCACCAACTTTACCGCCAGAGCAGCCGATACAGCAACAAAAGGCCCAAAGATATAGTATCCCGTCAGGAGGAAAGAGAAAGAGGACATCAAAGACAGGGGAATCAGGACAAAGCCTATAAGAGGAGCAACCAGCAGATTCGACAGTGGAGAAATTATCGAAAGATAATGAAAATGATAGGCGACAAGAGGCGCGGTGCCTATCGATACCACGACTGAAAGTCTGATGATATTTTTTATATATCGGACCACCCTGCTCTCCTTTTTCTCCTCCTCCTCTTCTTCCTCAGCCTTTACTTCCCCGTCTCTCTTTTCAACCGAAAACCCGATAAAAAGCACGGCGATAAAAGATAGCTGAAAAGAGAGGCTGAGAATAACGTCAGGCTCCCATACCACCAGAACAAACGCCGCGAACAGCAGCGAGTTCAGCCAAAACCCCTTCCTGCCGATAAGAAGCCCCGCCAGGAAAAGGCTTATCATCAGAAACGACCGAAGCGCCGGCACGCTCCAGCCCGAGATACCCAGATACATAAGCATAAACGGCATAGTCAGTATGGCGGCGGCCTGCAACGGCGTCAGATATAGAGTCAGTCTTTGCAGCAAATTGTATGGCAGTCTCCTGATCAGAAAACTGAATATGCCGAACAACATGATAGAAAACAGGCCGAAGTGAGTGCCTGAAATACTCAGGATATGGGCCAATCCGGTTATATTAAACGCATCCCTGATATCTCTGCCGAGATAGCCCCTTGTTCCGGTCGTGATGGCGGCGATAAGACCTGCCGAATCCGAATTAAACCTCCCTGACACAAAATCATTCAGGTCATTTCTGTACCGGTTAAGTGTATCGAAAATTGATTCTTTCGTCTTCCCTGGTCTGGCTGCGATAACCGATCCGTATAACCTCGCGCTTTTCATTGCACCGGGGTTCAATCGCGCCGTATTCCCACCTGTCTTCAATAAGAGCTCATACGCATCATCATTACCGGCGTTATAATCAGAAAACACGCCCATCTCCCTGTCACGGAGCTCCCTGATCTCCGCGCCCGATTCAGGGTCAAAAGCTCTATTTATCGCAAAAGTGCGGATGCCGGTCCCTGACGTTACCGCGGTCGGCTGCGTCAGAAATCTTCCTGTTACGCGCAGTTCCCTGTTCCATGCCCCCGCCGGATAATCCAGGGGCGAAAACCGGAGAAACGCGTAAAAAATGCCGATTGCAAGCACTGCTACAAGAAAGGCTTTTCCTCTGAATATCACGGAAGCCGAGAAAATCACAAACAGGATGAGACTTGAGAAGGGAAAATAATTGAAGAGATAAAAAAGTATTACTCCGCAGAGGAAGGATATAAAAAACGGCATCAGGTCATCTTTGCTTTAATAACCTTTGATATATCCCTGCCGAGCTTTGTTATCATCTTGTGGTCCTCACCTTCCAGCATAACCCTGATCTTTGGCTCAGTGCCAGACGCCCGGACAAGCACCCTGCCCCGGCCGTTCAGTTTGTTCTCCGCTTTTTTTATGGCATCCGCTATCTCGGGTATGGATTTCATATCCTGTCTTCTCTCGACTTCCACGTTTAAAAGAACCTGGGGGAAGAGCTTGATTCCCGATGCCAGCTTCGAAAGAGACACATTTTTGTTCTTAATAAAATTCAGCACCTGGACAGCGGTAATCGGACCGTCACCCGTTGTATTGGTATCGAGTGATATGATATGTCCGGACTGCTCTCCTCCGAGGTTATAGCCGCCATCCAGCATCCTCTCGGCGACATACCTGTCACCAACCTTCGTCCTTATCATCCTGATGCCATATTTCTCGAGAAATTTCTCGAGGCCCAGATTACTCATCACGGTCGCCACAACCGTATCCTTTTTCAGGTTGCCCATAATACCCATCTCCACAGCGTACATACCGATTATCTGATCTCCATCGATCATATTGCCTTTTTCGTCACACAACAGGGTCCTGTCCCCGTCACCGTCATGGGCGATTCCGACATCGGCCTTATTCTCCAGCACAGTCTTCTGAAGCGTCGCCATGTGCAATGTACCGCAGTCCAGGTTGATATTAACCCCATCAGGCTTATCGTAGATCGAGATGACCTCGGCCCCAAGTTCTCTTAAGAGCCAGGGGGTGGTCTTATAAGCGGCCCCGTTCGCGCAGTCGACAACAATCTTCATTCCCTCAAAGGTGGTACCCCTGGGAAGCGTGGACTTTATGTATTCAATATATCGCCCAGTGGCGTCGTCAAGCCTGTAAGCCTTCCCAACACACTCGCCCTTCGGCCTGTATTTTGAAAGAGATTCATCCGCAACCAACTCTTCGATCCTTTTTTCCGTTGCGTCAGGCAACTTGAAGCCATTATATGAGAAAATTTTTATGCCGTTGTCATAAAAAGGGTTATGAGACGCTGAGATCACGATTCCCGCGTCAAGTCGCAACGTCCTCGCAAGAAACGCTATTCCCGGCGTTGGGAGCGGCCCGACAAGAGTGACATTCATACCCATCGAACATATCCCGGAAGTGAGAGCGCTTTCTATCATATAACCTGAAAGCCTTGTATCCTTTCCTATCAGCACCATATTTCTGCCGTGTTCTTCCTTCCTGAGAACGTAAGCCGCAGCCATCCCTACTCTCAGGACATTTTCTGGCGTCATGGGATGCCTGTTAATCTTTCCTCTTATACCGTCTGTTCCAAAAAGTTTCATCTTTTTTCCTCTGTTATCGCAATTTCAACTTTGACCTTATTGACATGCAGTCTCACATCATATCCCGCAATATCAACACTCAACTCTTCCGTAACCGTTCCACTCAGGCCTGAAATATTCATCTCCTCCGTCCTGAGGGCCTTTATCCGTTCAACCTCCGTCTTTAATCCCTGTATTGTAACACTTCGTGGTTCCACCATGATTGAGCTTATCCGAAATCCCTTTTTAACGAATCCGGTGATAAAAGGCTTAACCTCGACCGTTCTGGTGACTATCTCATCAAGCCTGATCGTCACCGAGGACGGATTGACCCTCCTCACCGACATAGGATACGGCAGCTTTATGTCATCCCTGTTTATAACATAGTTATCCTCTCCCGGCTTCGACTTGCCGAGGTCGACAAAGACCCTTATGTCCGAGGGCGTCAAACTCTTCATCCTCCGTTCCTGCCCCCTGACGGTCACACTTACCGTCTTGGGTCTGACGCTTACGACCCCAAGTTCAGGCGGGACACTCATAATTTCAACCGGCAGATCAAACGACATCTCGGAATAGCCTCCCGATGTCACAAAAACCCATAAGAATATGGAAATCAATATGGCCGAAATTTTCAGGCCCAGATTCTCAAATAACAATTTTTTCATTTCGCGCCCTTCCTGGAAGTAAATATATTAGTCAATATATCCCTGAGCGTTCCCATGTCAAGCCTGGTATCCAGCCTGCCGTCCAGCGCCATTGATATGGCTCCTGTCTCCTCGGAAATAATAATAGCAATCGCATCAGTCTCCTCGGCAAGGCCTATTCCCGCCCTGTGTCTTGTGCCGAGAGACCTGCTCAACTCTGAACTCAGGGCAATAGGCAAAAAACATCCGGCAGCCATAATCCTGTTACCTTTAATAATAACCGCGCCGTCATGTATCGGCGAAGTCGGATGAAAAATGCTGAGCAGAAGCTCCCTGGAAACCCTGGCGTCAAGGGGCGTTCCGAATTCAACAAAATCTTTCAGGCTTGTCTCCCGTTCAATCACTATCAGCGCCCCTATCTTCCTGTTGGCAAGCGCCACCGTAGCCTTGACAATCTCTTCAAGGGATTTCAGCTCTTCAGCGGAAGTAAACGTGGACAGGAACTGGGCCTCCCCCATATGCGCCAGCGCCCTCCTTATCTCGGGCTGAAACAGAACGATTATGGCTATAACTATCTGCGCCCAGAAACTCTGGATGAGCCAGTCTATTGTATAAAGCTGCAGGTATCTGGAAACCAGGGACGCAAGAAGCAGAACGCCCAGACCGATAAGCATCTGGGCCGCCTTTGTTCCCTTTACTATAAGAAGAAGGCGGTAGAGGATAAGAGACATAACTGTGATGTCCAGGATATCCAGTATCCACCTATGTTGTCTCAATATTTCGATCATAATCCTTCGAAAATGCCCGTTTGAATGTCCCCCTGCGTACTCGTACTATTATATATGAAGCCATTTGAAATTTCATACGGAGATTTTATGCTTCCGCCAACCCGAAAGGCGGTACAATACCGTCGGGGCAAACACAGGTGGAAAAAAGTCAGGCCCAGTTCCTGAAAAATCTGATTATTCCCCCGCTATTTTCTCTGAAATCCCTGCCGGTTATTTGACATAAAGCCGGACAAAAGGTTATAGTATCGGACTATCGCGGGGTGGAGCAGTCTGGTAGCTCGTCGGGCTCATAACCCGAAGGTCAGAGGTTCAAATCCTCTCCCCGCCACCATTCCTCTATATTTCAAATTTCCTCATTTGGTTAAACTGTGATTTATATCCCTGATGATCCGACAACGCATTGCGATACCTGCCTCAATAGAGAAAAAGTGTCCGGTGGGTTTCACGGTTTCTGCAGGAAATGGCGGAGATACTATACCTTTAATCGTCGGATCTTTTCATGCTGATTTCATAAATAGTTGTTGTACCGCTTCATTGCGGGTCAATACCGTCCAGAAACAGGCGGCAAAGGGTGCGGTCTCCAGCCTTCTCCACCCCAGACGATCATTACATTATTCACAAAATTCATTCAAACCGCTCTTCATGCGGGTGAGTATCCCTTCTATCTGCCGCATTCTCAGTTTTTGCGCCTGAATTTGAAAGGATATAAGACGCCAGGAAGCATATATAGACGATTTACCTCCGTACTCACGCCCTGGAACGAAAGGCTGCCTGTCCTCTCCATCTATGCTCTCTTTCATGATTTCTTCCTCCGATAGCAAAATTATACTTTTCAATTATCATATATGCACAATATGAAAGCTTGATGACAATTCGATTAAGAAATGAATCCGGGAGATGAATGCAGGCTGATTTTTGACAAATCCAGGGGCATTACACAAAAAAAGCATGAAAAAAACAGGCAGTATCAGAAGCTGCAGGGCTGACCAGGCGGAGACCAAAACCGGCATGCGCCCGTTACAGGGCTAAAGACTTGCCTTGTACAGGCGTCAAACAAACCCCTCACCTTCTAAACGGGAAGGACAAGGAATTTGCGATTAAACACCCACCTGCAGGGCCGGGCGCAGAAAGTGCGATGACCGGCGACAGGAGAGCACCGAGGAATTACCGCCGGGTGCGCCTTGTTATGCAGGTTTATAAATCTATATATTGTTTGGGTTCAAAATTCGTTTCCCTTGTCCATACAGTTGCTTTGGCATTCTGCAGATAGAATGGTGCAAGCACATCATATCCTTCTTTTTCGACAAATGGTTTCAAAAAAGGTAATTTTTCTACAACCCGCTTCTTCACCTCTATATC
>JAYWMP010000166.1:0-3435 GCA_035873255.1 Nitrospirota bacterium | reverse complement strand
CGTCTCACCTGCAACTGTGTCTGTATGCAGCCGCACACTGCTGAAGTCGGCCCCGAACCTCGGCTCAAAAAACGCCCTCTCGGATGAAGGCAGTGGCTGTCCCCCTCCCCTCATGCCCTGGATCTGTGCATCCAGGCCCTCTGGCATCCCCTGGGCCTGCCCTTCAGTCTCTTTTGTCTGTAACGGTTCCTCCTCTTCTTCCATCGGTTGCCGTTGCACCAGAGGAGTAATACTCAGGGAAAGAGGTTTTGACTGAATAACTTCTTCGTCCCCGCACGAGGAACCTTTTGCAAAGGGTCAACCGGGTTTCATTCTTATGGATTCGTTTCCTTTGCTGACCGCTGACTGCCGGCCGCCGACAGCTTCATTATCCGTCATCCTCATAACCTGCTCCGCCACCCTGTCGGCTTCCTGCTCGTATACATCGTTCGGCTGCCCGATCCTGAGTTTCGCCCGGATAGCCCCTGAATTAAATAATCCCTGAACAGCCTGATTTCCGATAGTCCTCTGAAGGCGCATTATCCGTCCAACAGGCGAGTTCGCGGATTCAGCGACATCAATATTATGTCTCCTTAAAGAAGAAGCCTTCCGCTCTTCGTGATGCTTAGCCGCTACTTTAATTCTTGCGCCCATTTATTAAACAATTCTTATTTCGGTTATTATTCAGTTCTTATTTCTTCTTTTTCTTCAATTTTTCTATTTCCGTCCTCAATTCAGCAATAACTTTCATATTACCGTCCAAATCCCTTTTAAAGGCCTTCACCGCGACTTTCTCCCTTGCGGGTATATAGAATTGAGGCTTATTTTTTTTGTCGACTACGATCTCCACGGCATCACTCTCTTCAAGCTCTCTTACCCTGGAACTGAGCCGGTATAATTCTCTTTTGTTCGCCTCGGTAAGCGTAACTGTATTGACCGGTTCATATCCCCTTGCCTTCAGCTTTTCAGTAGCACTTTCGAGAGTCATATCTTTTACCTCTTTAGAGTCTGCATGCTCTTCGGCCTTACTCTCTCTCATGAGGAGCTGTTCGGAGATCCAGCAGATGGCGGCGGCCGGATTATTTACTATCAGGTTGACGTCCGGCACATCCACGCCCCTGAATTCATCAACAACGTCCTTCAATATATTTTCGGCGCCGCTGAAGAAAGAAGAGAAAAGATATTTGACATATGGAACGGATATTACATACTGGCGGCCTTCGTTCAGGTTCAATTCGTATTTTTTATCGTTTTCGTTATACTGGACAGAACCGAGTATCAGATAGTGTTCTGTGGGACAGCAGTCAGGGCAGCATGCCGTACTGCCGCAAAAATCTTTCCTGAAGGCTTTGGCTTTTTCTTCAACGCATTTTCCGGGATAATCTATTTCTCCATTCTCTTTTTCCTTCCGGCAATCAGTATATATCTGCCCGGCAAGGCTCTTCCCGGACGAGCATTGCGCCGGCTGGGACGGATAAGCGGCTTCGTCAAACAGTTTAACGCAGAAGCCCTCGTTCGTCCGTGAGTAGTCGCAGACCTTCTCCTCGCACCCGCCGCCCGGAGCATAGACAGGAACAGGGTCTGTCGGAACCTCGTTGTACTTGATGCCTATATAATATTTTCCCTTCCTGCCTCTGTCTTTTTCAGCACAAGGGTCTTCATCCCCGACCGGGGTATCAGGACAAAGGAGCTGTTTTTTTAGATCTATTTCATATTCTTCGCAGACAACGATCTCATTTCCAGCGCAGTCAAGGGCCATTCCCGGGGTAACGACAATCTTCGGGGATTTCGGATCAGGCGCCTTGATCCCCAGCCCGCATACCACTCCCCACCCGTGAAGCATCCGGTTGAGCAGTTTTCTCTTTTCATTGTGATATATCTGCTCTTCACGGAAATCCCTGTCGGTCAGGAGCATTCCGTGGAAATAACGGGTTCTTTTGAAATTATTATAATCGCATTGCCGGTCTTTTGGTCTGTCTTTACTCATTCTCTCCTCCTTTTGGATATCATATATTTTCAGAACCTGATCACAGATGATGCATAGCAGCAGCAATCAATCATGTCCGGATTTATTCCCTCTTCATCCTCTATGGTTTTTTTCATGACCCTTTTATACCACTAACCGGTCCTTCTGCGGCGTCTCTTCCGCTTCTTCTCCTCTTCAGGAGGCGCCACAAAAAACCAGCTCATAAAATCACCGCCCTGGGTCCCGTTCCCGGATGGCAATTTTCCCCCGATAAAATTACCGTCAAGGGCCCTGACATGCTTTCCGTTGTCCCCGGCGCTCAGGATAAAATCACCATTCAGGACAACCAGAAATTCGGCGCCCTTCTCCCGGATCCGGGAATAACCGAAATAGACATCATAGAGCCACTCCGAGGTGACCTCAAAAATAGCTGTTGATTCCCCCGTGCCTGCATCATATTCATAAGATACCTTTCCCGGAATCTGCTCGTACCTGTAATTTCCCGTATCCAGGTCCTCCATCTTGACCTGTAATAAAAAGGTGTTCCCGTTAATGGTATCTTTGTTCATCTTCCGGTCAAACATAACCTGAACGCCGTGTTTATAGATCCCTTTCTCGAAGTCATCCCATTTGATTTCCGCTCCGTTCTCTTTCCAGTTAATCCCGATAACGTGGGGCAGGTCCCCATGGAAGCAGTTGATTAAATCATAGAGCACCTGATTGCTATGGAGAATCTTTCTCCTGGAGCATGCATCGATTTCTCCGACAAGCCCGCCATCCTGGTCAACTGTTAATGTGGCCAGGACTAAACAGTGAGAATGAGGACATTCAGGACAACCTTCCCGGAGCCTGTCGCAGATATATTTATCCAGTGACTTGCTCTTATCTTCCGCGGTATGCGGACAGAAGTCATTGTGTTGGGGCGCGTTATCATGAAGGGGAAAGACCCTTATCTTAAAAGCGTCCCTGATGCGGTTGAACTCATGTTTCTCCTTCCGGTCACAGGCGGCCGGTGAGATATTAATCACTTCTGTTTTGCATTCATGAAACTCGATGCAGACAGCAAGGTTCTTTAACTCCTCTTCCTTCTCCTCTTTTCCTTCCAGGCAGTGCGACTCTTCCGGGACTAACTTCACCTCCTGTTCCTCGCAGACCAGGATCTCCCTTCCACAGCAGTCTATCGCCAGACCCGGTTTGACATAAACCTTCCCGTCTTTCTCATACACATCCAGGCCGCAGACGACTCCCCAGCCATTTACCATCCTGTTAATAAGCCATCTCTTTTCATTAAAATAGCATTGCTCCGCTGAAAAGTCCCGGACCGTCATCAATTTCCCGAAATAAAAATTGTTCCGTTCAAAATATGGAATTTCACAGATGCCGCAACTTTTTTTGCCGTCCTTCTTCATACCTGACCTCCTGTATCGCTTTAAATCAGTTTTAGATCCCTGTTTAATACCGAATGCCGCTCAACTTTGCCGCATTGTTCC
>JAYWMP010000162.1:0-6162 GCA_035873255.1 Nitrospirota bacterium | reverse complement strand
GCAGAAAATGATATCCTTCTCACTCACAACAGAAATCATGTGGGACCGGAGCATGATTTCAGCTGGAAGGGTATTTTTTGGGGGATGGAAGTTGAGGTTCTTGCAGTCCGCTAATACTTGTGATAGTATCCTTTATATGAATATATCCGGGGGGGCTTCCTGCCTGCGCGTTGCACGCTGAAAGTTTACCACTATTAGTTCAACGCCCATACCGGGCGTACACAATGGGTTACCAACCCGCTAGGAGGACGTAAACATGAGCGCAGAACTAGATACAGGGAAAGAACTACAAAAAGATCCTGTCTGTAATATGCTGGTATCAAGTGACTCTGACTACCATTATCATTATGCGGACAAACATTATGTTTTCTGCAGTGAACATTGCCTTCAGAAGTTTAAAGGTCACCCGGAACAATATCTGGACAAGGAAACTCCAACACCTCATGAAACAGGTGATGAGTCAGGCTCCTACACCTGCCCCATGCACCCAGAGGTGGTGCAGGACCATCCCGGCAGTTGCCCCAAATGCGGTATGACGCTGGTACCCAGTGGAGCATCCGCAACTGCAACTAAAACCGGGGATACCCGTCTCATGCATCCCGAGGTAGCACAGGACCGTCCCGGCAGTTGCCCCAAGTGCGGTATCGCATCGGAACCCAGGGAAGCGCCCGCAACCACGACCAAAACCGGGTATACCTGCCCCATGCACCCTGAGGTGGTGCAGGACCATCCCGGCAGTTGTCCAAAATGCGGCATGGCGCTGGAACCCAGGGGAGTGTCTGCAACCACGACCAAAACCGAGTATACCTGCCCCATGCATCCCGAGGTGGTGCAGGACCATCCCGGCAGTTGTCCAAAATGCGGCATGGCGCTGGAGCCGGTTATGGTGCAGGTTGAAGAAGAGAATGAAGAGCTGATCGATATGAGCCGTCGTTTTTGGGTGAGCACCGTGCTTGCTTTCCCGGTTTTTCTTCTGGCGATGGTTGCCGATTTACTGCCCTCATGGTTACCGGAAGGGCTTTCAATGCATTCGATTCAATGGATCGAGTTTGCATTAGCGACGCCCGTTGTATTGTGGGGTGGTTGGCCATTTTTTGTTCGCGGATGGCAATCTGTCCGGTCATGGAACCTGAATATGTTTACCCTGATAGCACTGGGTGTCTCGGTCGCATGGATCTATAGTGTGGTGGCACTGCTGTTTCCTGGAATCTTCCCACCCAACATGCAAAAAGAAGGAGGTTTGGTATCGGTCTATTTTGAGGCGGCATCCGTAATTACCGCGCTGGTGCTTCTGGGACAGGTACTTGAACTACGCGCCCGCTCACGAACCAATGCTGCCATTCAAATGCTGCTCGGACTGGCTCCGAATACGGCACGCATCGTGCGAAATGATGGAACGGAAGAAGATATCCCCCTGGAGCACGTTCAGCCCGGCGATACGTTGCGTGTGCGTCCCGGCGAGAAAGTCCCTGTGGATGGTACTGTCATCGACGGAGAAAGCAACATAGACGAATCCATGGTGACGGGTGAACCCATTCCGGTTGCAAAGTCAGCCGGGGAGAAACTGATCGGCGCGACGGTTAACGGAACAGGCAGCTTATTAATGCGGGCGGAAAAAGTCGGTGCCGACACTCTGCTCGCACAGATCGTCAATATGGTGGCCCAGGCGCAACGCTCGCGCGCGCCGATTCAAAAACTGGCTGATGTAGTGGCCGGTTATTTTGTACCCGTCGTGGTTGGTATCGCCGTGACCTCATTTATCGTCTGGTGGTTGTGGGGGCCTGAGCCGCGCCTGGCATATGCCGTTGTTAATGCCGTTGCCGTGCTTATAATCGCATGTCCATGCGCACTGGGACTTGCGACGCCTATTTCTATCATGGTGGGAAGTGGCCGTGGCGCAATGGCCGGTGTATTAATTAAGAATGCCGAAGCACTTGAGATCATGGAAAAAGTCGATACCCTGGTGGTAGACAAGACTGGTACGCTGACTGAAGGCAAACCAAAACTGGTCGCTGTGCAGGCTGAATCAGGATTCACGGAAGATGAAGTGTTACGCATAGCTGCCGGCCTCGAGCGAGCCAGCGAGCACCCACTGGCGGAAGCTATTGTTGATGGAGCGAAAGCGAAGGGGGTTGAATTGGTTAAACCTGATAATTTTCAGTCGATTACCGGCATGGGTGTTACGGGTGTAGTTGATGGATATGCGGTGGCGGTAGGCAATATAAAACTACTGGAGAGCCTTGGCATTGATTCCGGAGGGTTGTCGCAACAGGCGGATAAACAACGCGCCGAAGGTAAAACTGTTATGTTGATCGCAATTAATGGCAAAGCCGCGGGCCTGATTGGTGTCGCTGATCCTATCAAGGAATCAACACCTGAAGCTATCCGGGATTTGCATGCTGAAGGTATCAGTATCGTGATGCTCACGGGTGACAGCCGCGCCACAGCGCAAGCAGTTGCAGGCAAGCTTGAGATCGATCAGGTACATGCTGAAGTATTGCCTGAACGAAAGGCCGAAATCGTTAAACAGCTCCAGGCAAAAGGCCGTGTCGTCGCCATGGCGGGTGATGGTATCAATGACGCCCCCGCACTGGCTCAGGCGCAGGTTGGTATAGCAATGGGTACAGGTACTGATGTGGCAATGGAAAGTGCTGGCGTCACTTTAGTCAAAGGCGATTTACGGGGCATAGTCAGGGCCAGACGGCTTAGCCGCGCCACTATGCGTAACATCAGGCAGAATTTGTTCTTTGCTTTTATTTATAACTCGGCGGGCGTACCTGTTGCCGCCGGCGTATTGTATCCGTTCTTTGGAATACTGCTTTCGCCAATTATAGCCGCTGCGGCAATGAGCTTCAGCTCGGTTTCCGTAATCAGTAATTCGCTCAGACTCAGACGCGTGAAACTATAACCCGGAAGGCGATGCAGATGGCAGCTGAGCGAACGAGGCGCTGCACCCTATGGCTGGGTGCGCCTTGGCATCCGTTGACACATAAATAATCGTGCTGACCCAAACGGAATGTTTCAGGGATTTTCCGGATATTTGAATGAAAAAAGCAGGCATTTTATTGCCTGCTTCCCTATACCTTATTAACTGAAATACGCCTGGCTATCAGGTGGATTTTTTATCCCTGCGGAAGATGTCTCCCTGCACCCATAACCAGAAGAGACTTTTTGCGCCTTTAAGCGCAGCCTTCAGGTCATCCACTGTTCTCATGCGTATTATCCGTCCTGCTATATACTTTGGTCTTGAATAGAACTTTTTGAATGCTATCTGCCGCAGCTTCCAGATCTCTTCCCTCGTCAATGAATATGGTGTGAATGCCGCGCCCTGATATGTATAGTCAGTTGTGTCATCGGACATAGTGCCGTATTTCTCTATATTGTCATAGAGCTCTGATCCAGGGAATGGCGTAAGGGCATGGAAATTGGCCACATCGGGATCTATTTCACAGGCGAACTCAATGCTCTTGAGTCCATCCTCGAATGTCTGGCCGGGTATGCCGAACAGGAATGGGGTCAGGACCTTTAATCCTACCTCTTTGGCTGTTTTTACCGCTTTACGCGTCTGGTCAAGCGTAATCCCTTTTTTAATCGAATTGAGGTCCTTCTGAACACCGCTCTCGGCGCCGAATAGTATGGCCCAGCATCCGGCGTCCTTGAACGCCTGGAGAAGTGGTTTGTCAACCTGACTGACACATGCTGAAGCAAACCATGTAAAATCAAGCTTGCGGGCTTTTATCTCTTTTGCTATCTTCATCGCCCTGTCATAGTTTGCCGCGAGTGTGTCGTCAATGAATTTTATCTCCCTGTACCCCTGCTTGAGACAGAGTTCTATCTCCTCCATTACGTTATCAACACTGCGGTACCTGACTCCTGACTTCCTTGTCTTGTCCATCTGGAAACAGAATATACACCTGCGGTTACATCCCCTGGAGGTTATCATAACGGCAACAGGCTTCCTCTTGTATGTAGCAGGCGGTGGTATATAACTTACCGCGTCGCCTAAAAGCTCCCTCGCAGGAAACGGCAGGCTGTCAAGATCATCTATAAAAGGCCTGGGTGGATTTATCTTTACTTCGCCGCCCTCGCGATAGATGGCGCCAAGAACTCCATCAAGATTTTTACCCGCCGATATCCTATCGAGTATTTCGAGCATGGTGAATTCACCCTCGCCGGTTACCACGGCATCTATTGTTTCACAATCCTCGATACATTTTTCCTTTACTGCTATAGGATAGGGTCCGCCTACACAGACAAAAATATTCTTATCTATCGCCTTCAGGGCCTTCGACGCCTCTTTTGCTTTTTTCCAGCCGAATGTTGTGGAGTATAGACCCACGACCTCGGGCTTATCCTTCTCCACTTCCTTGATTATATCGGCATTCGTCATAAACGCGCCATTAAGGAATCTGACCTCGTGCCCGGCCTTCATCAACGCGGATGCAATATACAGCATGCCGAGCGGCTGCCAGTAGTTTATCTGTGAGCCCGCTGTTTTGGCGCTGAATATTTCGTCGGGTATCCACGCCGGCACTATAAGATAACACTTCATAAATCTAATCCTCCTGCAGGAAGGGCCTTCTTCCCATAATTAATTTGACTTGCCGAGGATGTTCTCGGCTGTTTCCATACCGGACTCCATTGCAACGTCCATGTTATAGTACCTGAATAGTCCCCCTCTGCCGATTATATGCAGATTCTCGAACTGTTTCATGTATGCCAGTATCTTTTCATAGTGCTCCCTGTATCCCACATCCATCAGCGGATATGCCTTGGCCGCCCTCACTACATAGCTGTCAATCACTTCGCTCTTTTTGAAAAATCCCAGCTTCTCCAGGTTGTCCACCGTTATCGCCGTCAGCTCTTCATCGCTGGAGTTCCATATACTGTCTCCCTTGAAACAGAAAAATTCCGTAACTACATGCGTCTTGCCCTCAGGCGCCATATGCGGACTCCAGTTCTTCGGTTCGTGTATCCGCCCCAGAGGCATCTCCTTCTCGGGGAGATACAACCATGTCAGATCGGTCACATGAGGCCGGTCAAGCATCACCGTTACTATCAGTATATCCCTGAATCTCAGCTTCGATGCCGCATACAGTATCTCCTCCGGCACTGCCGGCTCCATCAGCCTCGTCAGGTGCGTAAACGGTATGCTCGAAATGAATTTGCTCCCCTCTATTTCCCGGCTCTCGCCGTTGCTCCTGACCGTTACGCTCCTGACCTTAAAACCATCACGGTTGATCCGTACTACTCCCGTGTCGGTCAAGACCGTACTCTTATTATTCTCTATCCTGTCTTTGAGGTTGTCCGACATCTGCCCTATCCCGTATAACGGATAGATGAATTCGTCAGCCAGTGTCTTTATGTCCTTACCGCTTACCTTGCTGAAGGCATTCTTTATCGCTTCCCATAACGAAAGCCCCTTTATCCTCTCCGATACCCACTCCTGACTGATCGTCTTGCAGTCAATGCCCCACACCTTTTCACTGTACTGCTTGAAGTACAGGTCGAACATCTTCCGGCCAAATCGGCTGACTACCCAGTCCTCCAATGAGACTATTTCAGGCGGGCTTATCGTGTTCTTTACCCTCTCTTTGCAATAATCCACCAGTATCTGGAATGTCGTGAATACTCCAAGACCAAACATCGCGTTCGCGGGCTTTAACGGATAGTCAAAGTATTTGCCGAACATGTATATCTGGCTCGTCCTGGGTACTCGCAGGTATTCACCCTTCAGAAGCTCCTTTACGTATAAATCAAGTTTATCGCTCCCCGTTATGAACCTGTGACCACCTATGTCAAATCGAAAGCCGTTGTGCTCTATTGTCTTTGATAATCCCCCCACCCTCGAGTCCTGCTCCAGTATCTTTACCTTCTTCCCACCTCTGGATAATACTTCTCCAGCCGATAGTCCGGCAAGTCCGCCTCCCATGATTATTATCTCTTCGCTGGATTTCATTGCTCTGTCTGTTTCTTTGTTGTTGTTTTTTTTGCGATCAATACCCAAATCATGCACCTCTCTTGTAATTTGACGGATTCGGCCAACTATTCTTCAATAAAACAGGAAAGAACTACCTTGTAACTTCCAGGCAGTTCTTTCACTGATTCGACAGAGCGTATGCTCTCTTTTATGGAATTGCAGACTTAATGTTGGCAGTTTCT
>JAYWMP010000118.1:0-3559 GCA_035873255.1 Nitrospirota bacterium | reverse complement strand
TGAGATAAGCAAACTGCTCGGTGCGTCTCTGAATCTCAAGGCGAATCTGAGAGGTGTAATGAAGGTCCTCTCGGAATATCTTGATATGAAAAGGGGTACTGTAGTGCTCAGGAGCAATGATGAAGTGTCCATTTTTGTTGCGCACGGCATGTCCGAGGATGCTGTAAGAAGCGGACGGTATAAACTCGGGGAGGGGATAATCGGCAGGGTGGCGAAACTAGGTTCTCCGATTGTTATTCCAAATATTGGGGATGAACCGTTATTTCTCAATAAAACAGGCGTGAGGGTGAATCTGAAAAAAGAGAACATCGCTTTCCTCTGTGTTCCGATAAAATTCAAAAACGAGGTTCTGGGTGTGTTGAGCGTTGACAGACTTTTCGGCTCCAAGGCGATATCATTTGAGCAGGACCTCCGGTTGTTGAAGATCATCGCGTCACTGATTGCCCAGTCCGTAAGGCTATACCTGGAGATAGAGAAAGAGAGAGAGGCCTTTCTTCAGGAGAAGGAAAACCTGAAGCGGCAACTGAAAGGCAGATACAGAGTAGAGAATATAGTGGGACAGTCAGACAGTATGCAGGAGGTTTTTGAGGCCATACACAGGGTGGCGCCGTCAAAGGCCAATGTTATCCTGCGCGGTGAAAGCGGTACGGGGAAAGAACTGATCGCAAATGCAATTCATTATATGAGTCCAAGGGCAAAGGCCGCCTTTATAAAATTCAACTGTGCTTCTATCCCTGAAGGACTTCTTGAATCCGAACTCTTCGGACATGAGAAAGGCGCTTTTACCGGAGCAATGACGATGAGAAAGGGCCGCTTTGAGCTTGCCGACAGAGGGACGATATTCCTTGACGAGATCGGCGACCTGCCTGTAATCCTGCAGCCCAAAATTCTGAGGGTTCTGCAGGAGAGGGAGTTCGAAAGGGTAGGGGGCGAAAAGACGATCAAGGTTGATGTCAGGCTTATTGCCGCAACGAGCAGAAATCTCGAAGAGCTTGTTTCCAGCGGTAAGTTCAGAGAGGATTTATACTACAGGCTTAATGTTGTGCCGCTGGTCGTCCCACCTCTCAGGGAGAGGAGGCTCGATATTCCGCTGCTTCTTGATTATTTCCTCGAAAAATTTCATAAAGAGAACAGGAGATCAATAAAGATTTTATCCGAGGTGCGCAATATATTAATGGAATATGAATGGCCCGGTAATGTTAGAGAGCTGGAAAATACAATTGAAAGACTGGTGGTTATGTCCCGTGGAGAGGTTGTGACTTTCTCTGATCTGCCTTTGAGTATAAGAGACCAGTCGTCTAACTCGGGAGAGGGCCTGAAAACAGGAGGCATGCTCTCTTCAGTAGTTGAAGAGATCGAAAAAACAAGAATTATCGACGCACTCAGGAAGACCGGATGGAACAGGGCGAAGGCGGCGAGAATTCTTGGTATTACTCCCCGGCAGATCGGATATAAAGTGATGAAGTACAACATTAAACAGACTGATGACTGAACCTGGCCGGCTAGGCTGTCAGTCCCGGGTTTTGGTGGATGGTGCGAGAGAGGGGAGTTGAACCCCTACGGGTTGCCCCACTGGATCCTAAGTCCAGCGCGTCTGCCGGTTCCGCCACTCTCGCACGGTAGATAGCTTCAGGGGTGCAGGAAATAAAAACTCAATAGATCCGTTTCTTTTTCCGGGAAAGTTTGCCGGAGATCCATCCCACAAAAAAGACGCCGCCACCCGCCAGAAACCATTTTATCTTTTCATTGCGCTTATGACGTTCATTCTCCTGCATGAGACGTGAACTCTCTTCCGAAAGGCTGTTGTTTTCGGCCTGAAGCCTGTTGCGTTCATCAATGAGTTCCGTAACATTTTTTGCTTCCTTCGCCAGTGTGTTATATCTGGTTGTCATCCACTGCAGCTTTTTAGTCAGGATGGAGCCCTCTTTCTTTGCCGCTTTAAGGTTTTTCCTGAAAGTCCTGAGTTCATCCTTAAGCTCATCGCGCTCTTTTTCGAGAGCGGCAAGGTTGTTCCGCAGCCGGTCTGTCTGATTCTCAAGGTCGGAGATAATCAGGTTTTTTGGCTTTCTGGCAGAAATGTATCTCTTGAGCACCCAGCCCTCCGTGCCATCGGGGGTCTTTACTTTCAGGTATCGTGAGTCTTCCTCCAGGATCTCCAGGGGAGTGCCGGTCCTGAGGGTCCTGATGACCCTGTACTGGTCGCCTTTTCCCGCGCGCATGGTGATGACGATACTATCCGATACATATTGTGTCTCCGCACCGGCTTGATGAACTCCCGCCGCAAAAATAAAAATGAATACAAAAAGCATCGAATATATCGAGCCGGCAATTTTTTTTCTCATAAAGGCCTCCTGAATATGATAAACATTATAAAAGATTCCGGGATATAAATTCGAGGTTATATTAAAAATTAGCATAAATACAGCAAAAAAATTCAGTGAGGTCCGGGCATTACGAGGAAAAAATATTTTCCGCCGTCCATTTTCATGGCCGGGCCGCCATTAATGTCAGGGGTCACAAACAGACGCTTCCGGCCAGGTACCCGGGTGTGGCATGGGCGATATTAAGGGTCCGGATTACTGTTTTATTAATGAATTTTATACGATATCCCGTTGTTTTGTCTCCAATTATAAAAAAGCAAATGTTATTATATAAGGTCATTCTGAAACGGACTTTTTTCCGGGTGACGGGTGATTGAGAAAATTTTTAAACCGGGAATAGAGAACAGTGACCTGTAATGAGAAATTAATACTTGCGCTTGATGTTCCGGAATATGACTATGCGCTGGAGCTTGTAGATAAATTCAGGGACCATATCGAAATATTCAAGGTAGGTCTCGAACTCTATACTGTTGCCGGGCCGTTAATAATCCGGGAGATACACAGGAGAGGTAAAAAGGTATTCCTCGACCTGAAGCTGCACGACATACCCACTACGGTTTCGAGGGCGGGAATCGCAGCGGCCAGGATGGGTGTATTTATGTTCAACGTGCATGCATCCGGTGGTTACAATATGATGAAGAAATGCAGGGATGAGGTTGTGAAGGTATGTCTTAAAGAGAATCTGAACAGGCCCAGGATACTCGCTGTGACAGTCCTTACCAGTATTTCCACGGAGGTTTTAAGGGATGAGATGGGCATTCAGCACAGCCTGAATACCCATGTCAGGCATCTCTCCGGTCTGGCATTAAAGGCCGGCCTTGACGGAATTGTGGCTTCGGCAAATGAGGCCGTCCTGATCAGGAGACACTGCGGAAGGGGATTTCTGATAGTGACACCCGGTATCCGGACATCATGGACGCCGCCTGATGACCAGATGAGGACAATGACTCCGAAACAGGCGATCAGAGCCGGGGCCGATTATATAGTGATGGGAAGGGCGATACTGGGCCAGGGCGATCCTTTAAAGACCATAGAGCTGATAAAGACCGAAATAGATACCGCCTGATTATAATCCGCTATAAATATAAATAATATGCCGTCATACAGCAAGTCAGACATAACACGCCCGAAGGAAAACCATTCTCCTGTTTACATAGAGATTCCTTATGAGGCTCCTC
>JAYWMP010000091.1:0-2813 GCA_035873255.1 Nitrospirota bacterium | reverse complement strand
TTTTAAAAATATAAACAAGATTATGAGGTTTTGTCAAGTTAAATAAACAGGTAATGTGTAAATTGTAAATTCAGGTGGGTTTAGCCATGTGTCAGCAAGCAGAGTAACAATTACTTTTTTATCTATTTTTAGTCTCTCTATCTGTTATTCCAGCAATTCTTAAGCCGGTCGACGCGACTCTCGCGAGGACTTACATCGAGAATCCAGTGTTTTCAATAGGTTCTGATACAGGGTCTAAAGTGTAACTGAAAGGGGTTATACTTATCATCAGCAGGTATTGCCTTCTGTCCTGGTCTTCTGTTTCCAGGCTTTAACGCTCTGCGACATGCTCTCTGCGCTTTGCTTTTTATCGGGCAGACCGGAATTATTGAATGTTATACATTAAGTTGTGCCAGTAATTATTTGAATTATAATAAGATTTGGCTGTCATTGCACTAAGAGACCTGTTTCAGCCGCCTATGATCGTGTGGTCCTCCTCAAGCGCCTCGCAAATCTCTCTCTGTATTATCGGATATGAGGCGGAATCCCATGCATTTCCGAAGTGGCGCGAGAGCAGAGTCAGGACACCCGGCTCATCGGTCTCTATGATAAAAAAAACTTTCAACGGAGATTTTCCGAGGACTTCGTATCTATGGACTGTCCGGCATTTCCTCATCATCGCCTTGTCTTTTTCCTGCCTTATCCATTCTTCGCGCTCTCTTTTGATCTCCAGTGAAGTTGTATTCGCTTTTGCCTCAAAGGTGGAAATATACCACATTTTCATCTCCTTATTAATTGATCTGAACTTTCATTTATCCCCGGAGGGCAGTTTCCTCCACAATTCTGTCAACAACCGAAGGGTCGGCTAAAGTAGATGTGTCGCCAATTTCGTCGGTTTTATGCTCTACTATTTTTCTCAGGATTCTTCTCATTATTTTGCCGCTTCTTGTTTTCGGTAGACCGTCGGTAAACTGGATCCCGTCTGGAGTCGCAATCGGACCTATCTCCTGCCTGACCTGCCTGACCAGTTCTTTCTCCAGCTCGCTGCTTTGTTCCACGCCGCTCTTTAAAATGACAAAGGCGAATATTCCCTGTCCCTTGATTTCATGGGGAAAGCCCACGACCGCAGCCTCTGCGACACTATGATGAGAGACCAGGGCGCTCTCGATTTCGGCCGTTCCAAGTCTGTGTCCGGATACGTTAATTACATCATCGATACGTCCAAGCAGTTGATAGTCACCGTTTTCATCCACTTTAGCGCCGTCGCCTGAAGCATAATACCCCCTGTGCTGGGTGAAATATGTTTCAAAATAACGTTTTGCGTCTCCGTAAATTGTCCTTGCGATGCCCGGCCATGCCATCCTGATAGCAAGCGATCCCTCCTCGTTGATATCAGCTTCAGTCCCGTCGGCCCTCAATATCGCGGGTGTTATGCCGAAGAATGGCCTGCCTGCAGCGCCGGGTTTAACCGCAACGGCCCCCGGTAGTGAGGCGATAAGTATTCCGCCCGTCTCTGTCTGCCACCATGTGTCCACGATGGGACATCTCTCCTGTCCTATATGCCTGTAATACCATAACCAGGCCTCGGGATTTATCGGCTCTCCTACGGAGCCGAGCAGCCGCAGAGAAGACAGGTCATTCTTTTTTGTCCATTTTTCGCCCTCCCTTGACAGGGCGCGGATGACAGTAGGTGCGGTATAGAAGATATTGACTCTGTGCTTCTCTACAATCTGCCAGTATCTGTCGGGTGAAGGAAAATTCGGCACCCCCTCGAACATCAAACTTGTGGCGCCGCACGAAAGAGGACCGTATACTATATAGCTGTGGCCTGTTATCCATCCTATGTCGGCTGTGCACCAGTATGTGTCTTCTTCCCGGTAATCAAAGATATATTTGAAGGTTACGGATGTGTACAACAGGTAGCCTGCAGTCGTATGCAGGAGCCCTTTCGGTTTTCCGGTGCTTCCACTGGTGTATAAAATGAATAAAGGGTCCTCTGCGTCAAGATGTTCGGGTTCACAGTCCGAAGGGATATCCTGGCTTGCGAGTTCATCTTCGGCGTAAAAGTCGCGGCCGTGTCTCATATCCACGCTGATTCCGGTTCTCCTGACGACAAAACATGTCTTGACGGACGGAGAGCCTTCCATCGCGGCATCCGCATTTTTCTTCAGATCTATTATCCTGCCGGCCCGGAAAGAACCATCTGAAGTGACAAGCACCTTCGCCTGGCAGCCATTCAGTCTGTCCCTGAGGGAATTAGCGCTGAATCCGCCGAAAACCACACTGTGAACAGCGCCGATACGGCTGCAGGCAAGCAGGCCGACGGCCAGTTCGGGAATCATCGGCAGGTAAAACGCCACCCGGTCGCCTTTGGCAACGCCGAATTTTTTCAGCAGGTTGGCAAAGCGGCATACCTGCCGGTGAAGTTCCTGATATGTGAGTGTTCTGGTTTCGCCGGATTCGGATTCCCATATAATGGCGGCCTTGTTTTTCCGGAAGGCGCCAAGGTGACGGTCGATGCAGTTATATGAGACATTAAGCTTTCCCCCCTTAAACCATGAAACACCTGAATCAGTGAATTTATATTGTGCCGTGCCTTCCCATTCCCTGAACCATGTTAGCTCTTCCCTGGCCATTTTTGACCAGAATGTGTCTGGATCCTCTATTGACTGTCTGTATAGGTCGGCATATTCTTCATTGCTTTTGATATGGGCCTTCGCCCTGAATTCCGCCGGAGGTTCAAAATACTGGATCTCCTTTGGTCCGGTTTCCGGGATGTTATTACTTGACAAGTTTTCCTCCTGACCAGGTTTTTTTTAATTTTATGTAACAAA
>JAYWMP010000069.1:0-3207 GCA_035873255.1 Nitrospirota bacterium | reverse complement strand
GTAATATAATCAGCCCTTTAAAAATTAAAACCTTTATTATAATATTTTGCCTGATAGCGGCGGCAACCGGCATCACTTACGCCTCCGGTCAAAAACTGAAGGTCATAGCCAGCATTGTTCCTCTCGCGGATTTCGCCCGGCAGGTCGGAGGTGACAGGGTTGACGTCATACTTATGCTGCCGCCCGGCTCAAGCCCTCATACCTATGAGCCGACACCGAAAACAATACAGGAAATTTCAGGTGCAAGCATATTCATCAAAATCGGAGCCGGACTCGAATTCTGGACAGACAGGATAATTAATGCCGTAAACCCCGATATCAAGGTCATGGAATGTTCGAAAGGGATTGATTTAATAAAACTCGATACTCGGAACAGGACGACCGGCGGCCACGGGGCTGTTGACCCTCATATCTGGCTGGACCCTCTCAACAGCATCAAAATAATTGAAAAGATCAGCGCCGCGTTCTCCGCCTCCGATCCAGGGAACAGCTCCTTCTACAAAAAGAACGCAACCGGTTATATCAGGAAATTAAAAGAGCTTGACAGCGAGATCGCGGGTCGGATAGCAACATTCAGGACAAAGAAATATGTAACATTCCATCCCGCGTGGAATTACTTCGCCCGCCGGTATGGGCTTGAAATTGCCGGGGTCATCAAAGAAGGAGCCGGGCATGAACCAACACCGAAACACCTCGGCAGGATTCTTCTTGAACTCAAAAAAATGCGTAATCCCGTAATATTCGCGGAGCCCCAGTTCAGTCCGAAGACAGCGGAGGCCATAGCACGCGAGGCAGGAGGAAAAGTACTATTTCTCGACCCTATCGGGGGACAGGAAGGCCGTAAAACGTATATTGACATGATGAGGTATAACCTGTCCGTGCTTGAAAGCGCCATGAAATAATGAGGATAGCCATCCAGATAGAAAACCTGTCGGTCATTTTCAATGAGAAAGAGGTGCTGAAGAATATAAACCTCTCCATCGAGGAAGGTCATTTTATCGGCATAGTAGGCCCGAACGGAGGAGGCAAAAGCACACTCATACGGGCCATTCTTGGTATTATAAGACCTTCTTCAGGCGCAATAAAAATCTTCGGTCAGGATCCGGCCCTGCTTCCCGGCAAAAAAGAGACGGTCTTCGGATACCTGCCCCAGCACCTGAATATAGATCCGGCTTTCCCCTCGAGCGCCCTTGACATCGTGCTCATGGGAAGATACAAAAAGACAGGTCTTTTTAAATGGCCCGGGACAAAAGACAGGGAAATCGCCGAAAAATACCTGGCGATGATGGGAGTCGGAAACCTGAAAGACGCCCAGTTCAGCCGGCTATCGGGCGGCCAGCAGCAGAGGGTCTCGATAGCAAGAGCGCTTGCGGGAGAACCACGGATACTTATACTTGACGAGCCCGGCACGGGCCTTGACGCCGTGGGACAGGAAGACTTTTACCATCTACTGAAAAGCCTGCTAAAAAAAATGAACCTCACAATTCTGATGGTGTCTCATGACATTGGAACAGTTACAACTTATGTTGACGAGATATCCTGCCTGAACATAAACCTGTACTATCACGGCAATCCCCTCGGAGCTCTGGATGACAAGGTGCTGACATCTCTTTACGGTAAAAACATGGATATATTAATGCACTCCGGCGTCTGCGAGAAGTGCGAGAGGCTCAGGTCGCAATGATCGAGATAATCAGCTCACCATTTATGCAGAAGGCCTTTTTAGCCGGAATACTTATAAGCATACTCACCGGGATAATCTCTGTTTTCATCGTATTGAGGAAGATGTCGTTTATCGGAGCGGGGATTTCCCACGCCGCATTCGGTGGGATCGCGATAGGTTTTTTTTCAGGTCTGAATCCTCTCTTTACCGCTATCATCTATACCATCTTTGTGGCCCTCGGGATTGAGTCCACCAGCAGGAAAGGAAAAATGACGGAAGATGTCTCTATCGGGATATTTTATTCCGTCTCCATGGCGCTCGGGATAACGATTATCAGCCTGTCGAAATCCTACAATATCGACCTCTTCGGTTATCTGTTCGGGAATATACTGGCTATTACGAACGGAGAAGTCCTTCTTACGTTAATTACGGCACTGACGGTGACGGCCTTCATGGTCACCTTTCTGAAGGAATTTTTCCTTATAACTTACAATGAGGAGCTGGCGATGGTAAGCGGTATCAATGTGAGGTTTTTCAACATCCTGTTTCTTATCGCCCTTTCAGTCTCAATCGTCATCTCCATACGAATCGTCGGCATAATTATGGTTTCGGCATTACTGGTGATTCCGGGAGCGACCGCCCGCCTCTATGCAAAAAGCCTGATTTCCATGATCGCCATATCCTGTCTTACCGGATTTACTTCCGTGGTAGCGGGCCTTTTTCTCTCGTACGAATATGATATCGCGTCGGGCGCGTGCATAGTGCTTACTGCGGCGGCGATATTTTTTGTCTCGCTGATTTTGAAAAACAGGGAATGAAAGGTATAATATTTACATAATTAGTTGGGCCGGCAAAATAAAACATGGACAGGTGATAGCTTATGACGGACAGGATACAACCTTCTCTTCACTTCACGATTATCTGCGACGATATAAGGCAGGAAACAGGAGGAAAGATCAGCCTTATGGGTTTATTCGAGAATATATACGCCACCAAATTTCCCGTGATACATCCAAGGCTGGCGATAATCAGTGAATGGATTGAAGGAAAGGGTGAATTTGACGTAAAAACCCAGATATTATCTACCGACAGAAAAACCGTAGTCCGCCAGAGCCTCACAAAAATAAAGCTGAATGAAGTTAACTTCAGGCACAGGAATGTTTCCATCCACCTGAATATAAATTTTGATTCGCCCGGCACCTACTGGATAGAAAACTTCCTGGACGATGAACTGATAAATTCCATACCTCTGAGAGTGATTCATATCAATGACCAGCCGACCCATTAAGAAAAGCTATTCCGCCATATAAGCGATATGGAATACGTTATTATCGGAAACGGCGTATCCGGCGTAACAGCCGCCGCGGCCATCAGAAAACTCGACGTGGAAGGAAAAATAACCCTGCTCACCGATGAGGCATACCCTTTTTACAGCAGAATCAGGCTCGCGGAGTTCCTGTACGGTAATGCCGATGAAAAAGCTCTGATAATAAAAAAAGATCAATGGTACGAAAAAAATAATATAAAGCTTCTCCTGAACAGCT
>JAYWMP010000063.1:0-17623 GCA_035873255.1 Nitrospirota bacterium | reverse complement strand
GTAAGGGGCGTATAACCTGCGCTCGGTGATAACCGATACTGTCGCGGGCTTAAGAAATTTTATCTCCCTCACAACACCGTCGCCGCCGGGGAACTTCCCTCTGCCGCCCGAGCCCCTCCTCAGCGTAAACCGTTCAATGCGCACACCGGGATGTCTGAATTCCAGGATTTCAGGGTCTGTCATCCTTGTATTCGTCATATGCACCTGCACTCCTGAAGCTCCGGCACAGCCGTCCATGCCGCCTGAACCGCCGGCAATGGTCTCATAGTAGATGTTTCCACCCTCAACCTCAAAGAGAAGGTTATTCATTGTGCCCTGGGACGCGGCGGCGATTCCGAACGCACCAAGAAGCACATCAACTATTCTCTGGGACGTCTCGACATTGCCGGACGCGACCGGCGCTGGATAGTCCGGGTTGAGGACCGTGCCGGGCGGAATTATGATATCGACCGGCCTGAGACATCCGCTGTTCAGGGGGACATCCGTATCGATCAGTGACCTGAGTACATATATGACCGCCGAACGTGTAATAGAGAGAGGCGCATTGAGGTTGTCCGTCATATGCTGTTCCCCGGTGCCGGTAAAGTCGATCACCGCCTTTACGGTTTCAGGCGGGTCATCTCCGCCGTCGATGGTGATGGCCGCCTTTATCGGAGTGCCGTCATCCATATGGTCTTCAAATGAAGAGTAAAAGGAGCCGCTGTCTCCGATAAAACGGCTGAGCGCCTTTCTGACCGCGTATGCGGAATTTTCCTGGATATAACGCATATAAGCCCTGACCATATCCAGCCCGTATTTTGAGATGACATGCCGGAGTTCCTTCACACCTTTATGGCAGGACGCTATCTGCGCCCTGAAATCGTATATACGTTCTTCGATGTTTCTGGCGGGATTTCTGGAACCCGACAGTAAGCTTCTCAATTCATTCTCTCTGAATGTCCCGTCACGGACAAGGAGGAAGTTTTCTATCAGAATCCCTTCTTCACTGATATGCGAGGCGACCGGGGGCATGGAGCCGGGAGTAATACCACCCACATCCGAATGGTGTCCGCGCGCGGCGGTAAAGAAGATGATCTCCCCCCGGCCGGAAAATACGGGACATACAACAGTCATGTCCGGCAGGTGCGAACCTCCCCGATAAGGGTTATTAGTGAGATAGACATCCCCCTGTTTCATTGTATTACGGTTATCCTCCAGCACCGCCTTTACTGTATCGGCCATCGAGCCGAGATGCACGGGGATATGGGGGGCGTTGGCCACCAGGTTTCCATCCGGGTCGAAGACGGCGCAGGAGAAGTCGAGCCTCTCTTTCATATTCACGGAGTAAGCAGTCTTCTGCAGCACAAGGCCCATCTCGGCAGCGATACCCATAAAGAGGTTGTTGAATACTTCGAGGAGGACAGGATCGGGCCTGTCTGAAGATACAGCGGCTTCATTCTTTTTTCCTTCAAGTCTCTTCACAAAAATAATTCCTGACTGATGCATCTCAGCCTCGAAGCCGGGGTCGATGACCACGGTGGAGTTCCTGTCAACGATAAAGGCGGGGCCTTTAATGACAGCGGAAGGGGGCAGCGACTCCCTGAGATAGAGCGGCGACCTTACAGGCCCTTTGGAGTAGTAGATCTCCTGGTATGTCGCCTGGGCGTGTATTATATTATCCGGCTTAATCTTTTCCGGACAGGGGATGAAAAATTCGGTCGTCTCCCGAACCTCAACCCTTACATTGACCAGTTCAAGCGGTCTGTCTTCGGGACTGATCCCGAAGAGTCTTCTGTAATGCTCATGGAAGCTCAGGATTGTCCCGTCAAAGCTCCCGTATTCCAGGGTAAGAAAGGTCTCGGCGCCCTCCGGCCTGATATCCACCTCCCGTTTTGTGATGATCTCATGGTCGGACCTCCGCCTCTCCGGGAGCAGCTTTTTCTCCAACTCATCGAAGATAACCGAAAGCCCGTTATGGACTTCACTGTTATATGGCCTCAGCATCGTCACGGCGTTCTTCCACGCCGGTTTTGATAGCCCTATGCCATAGGCTGACATCACGCTGCCCAGCGGATGGATGATGACGCTGTCGATATCCAGCAGGGACGCAATGGAGCAGGCGTGCTGCCCCCCTGCCCCGCCGAAACAGACCAGGGCGTAGTCCCTTATGTCAAACCCCCTGGAGACGGATATCTCCTTTATCGCCATCGCCATCTTCTCGTCGGCCACCCTCAGGAACCCGCAGGCAACATCCCACGGGGTGAAATCAGTCCCCATCGCCTCGTTAATCCGGCCGGTAAGGATCAGGAATTTCTCTTTTACGAGGCCGGCGTCAAGAGAGGAATTTCTCTCCGGGCCGAAGGTCTTCGGGAAATAACCTGGAACAATCCTTCCGGTGAACAGGTTTGCGTCGGTCACTGTGAGCGGGCCGCCGAACCCGTAACAGGCAGGTCCGGGGTCCGAGCCGGCCGACTCAGGACCCGCCGTCATCCTGCGTCCGTCGAAATTCAATATGGACCCGCCGCCGGCCGCGACAGTTATGATATTCAGCATCTCCGCCTGGAGGGGAATTCCGGCTATCACCTGTTCATAAATCCTATCGAGTTCACCGTCAAACCTCGAAATGTCGGTGGATGTGCCGCCCATATCAAAACCTATGACTCCCCCGATGCGAAGTTGACGGGCGGTTTCCGCCACGGCGATCACGCCGCCCGCCGGTCCCGAAAGTACCGCGTTCTTACCCATGAAAGAAGACGGTCGGCTCAACACGCCGTTGCTCTGCATAAACTCCACATGTATTCCGCCCGTCGCCGCCTTTATTCCGTCAAGGTACCGGGCGAGCACGGTGCTGAGACAGGCATCCACAAGCGTGCTCTGTCCGCGGCTTACGATCTTTATCAGGTTTGCGGCCCTGTGGGAGAGGAATACGTTCGAAAAGCCGTGTTTTCTCAACAACTCTTCACACAGCAGCTCATGGACGGGGTTTATCCATGAATGCATCAGAACTACAGCCAGGGCGTCCACCCCGGAATCCGCCAGCCTTGCGATTGCACCGGACAAAAGATGAATATCAAGGTCCCTGACCACTCCGCCGTCACAGCCCACCCTTTCATCGACTTCAATTACAGTGGAATAAAGGGGCGGGGGTTTCCGGACGCAGAGGCGGAAGATGTCCGGCCTGTTCTGGTAACCGATTTCAAGCAGGTCATGAAAACCTTTCGTTACGAGGAGGGCCAACCCGCCGCCCTTTCTTTCGAGCAGCGCGTTCGTTGCAACTGTCGTCCCAAACCTTATGCCGTCAATCTTATCCTCCGGAAGGGGAGCATCCGGCCCCAGCCCCAGCATCCTCCTCACACCCTCTATTGATGCGTCTTCATAGCTAGCTGAACTCGATAGCAGTTTCAATGTATGCAGGATACCTCCGGGATCACGGCCCACTACATCGGTAAAAGTACCGCCCCGGTCAACGGCAAACCTCCATCCGGCATTGTCCTTCCGCATTTCAGTCTATCACTCCCTTATCCTTTATATATAACACCCATATAATATTAAAGGGACTCCCAAAAATATTCCAATAAGGCCTCTGCGGCCACTGGAAATGATACGCTTCAGGACAGGGATTTCACGGTTCAGTCCGCCGGAAGGCGATGAAAAATCGGGCTGACAGGGAATGATCTTTAAAATATCTTCAAAACTCTTGATAAAACAGAAAAAATTCAAGTAATATAAATGTTAACAAAGTTATTTCCGGTGTCGGGTTTACGCTGATTTGTCATTTTGACCGAAGGGATAGATCCCGGATTTTCCGGTTAAGTACTCCTTCGAAATGATAAACAGGAAAGTCGATTGCGACGATACAACCGTGACACGACGCCGGCCCGACAGGAACATTTAAATTTATTAAAGGATATCCATGGAAGAACTCGACAAACTCAGAAACCGGATCGATGAAATTGATGACAGGATACTCGACCTGCTGAACAGACGGGCGGAGACCGTCATCGAGGTCGGAAAGACCAAGCAAAGCGGAAAAATGAAGTATCACTCTCCGGAACGTGAACGCCAGATATTCGAACGGCTCACCACTAAAAACAAGGGCCCCTTCCCTAACGACGCCCTGAAATTCATATACAGAGAGATCCTCTCTGCTTCGCTTTCCCTTGAAGAACCGCTGAAGGTGGTCGGGCTGGGACCTTCAGCCACGTTTACACACCTTGCCGCTCTGAGGCAATTCGGCTCGTCGGCGTCATTTATACCGGTAGACAGCATTAAACTGGTCTTCGAAAACGTGGAGCTCTGGAAGGCGGACTACGGGGTCGTCCCTATAGAGAATTCCACAGAAGGTGTGGTCAGTTATACACTCGATATGTTTATTGACTTTGACCTGAAGATAGCAGCCGAAATAATACTCGAAGTATCGCATAACCTGCTCTCCACGCAGACGGAAAAATCGGGGATAAAAAGAATTTACTCTCATCCCCAGCCTTTAGCCCAATGCAGGCACTGGCTGGAGTCGAATATGCCGGGGGTCCCGATTATTGAGTCGAGCAGCACCTCGAAGGCAGCGGAACTGGCATCCAAGGACAGGGAAGCCGCCGCCATCGCGAGCGAACTTGCCGCAAAGGTTTATGACCTGTCCTTTGTTGAAAAAAATATTGCGGACAGCAGGCACAATGTCACCAGATTCCTGGTTATATCCAAAGAGTTTCCGGCAAAGACGGGAAATGACAAGACATCCATAATGTTCTCTATCAAGGACAGCCCGGGTGCGCTTTATGAAATTCTGCTGCCTTTCAGAAAAATGAAGATAAACCTTACAAAGATAGAATCAAGGCCGTCCAAACGAAAGGCATGGGAGTATATCTTCTTTGTGGACATGGAAGGCCATATAGAAGACAGGAAGTTGAAAAAAGCCATAGAATCAATAAAAGAAGGATGTCTCTACCTTAAAATACTCGGCTCATACCCGCAGGGCGGGATACAGTGATCCGTCCACCTGAATATGTGAGAGAGATACAGCCCTATATCCCGGGCAAGCCGGTGGAAGAACTCGAAAGAGAACTTGGTATTTCCGGGTCGATAAAACTGGCGTCGAACGAAAACCCGACCGGCCCTTCACCCAGGGCGCTTGCCGCGGTTAAAAACTCCATCGCAGACCTTAACAGATATCCTGACGGCAGCGGTTATTACCTCAGGAAGAGACTGTCGGAAAAACTTGCTGTCGGGGAAGAGGAACTGATCCTCGGAAACGGGTCCAACCAGCTGATAGATATCGCCGTAAGGACATTCCTTAAGGCGGGCGACAACGCCGTCATGGCCGCGCCCTCTTTTGTGGTCTACTCGATGGCGGTGCAGGCCGTTGGCGGAAAGCCCGTCCGCGTACCACTGAAAAATCATACTCACGATCTGAACGCAATGGCGGATTCGATTAATCCGGAAACCAGGATGATTTTTATTGCCAACCCCAATAATCCAACCGGCACTATAATCAGGAAAGACGAATTCGATGGTTTCATGGAGAGGGTCCCTGATGATCTGCTTGTCGTTCTTGACGAAGCTTATTACGAATATGTCTCTGACCCTGATTACGCCTCTGGAATCGGGCGTTTGAGGAACGGGAAGAATATACTTGTCCTGAGAACATTCTCAAAAATATACGGGCTCGCCGGCCTGCGGATGGGCTATGGAATGGCGAAAGAGGAGATAATATCCGAAATGCACCGGATAAGAGACCCTTTTAATACGAATACATTGGCCCAGAAGGCGGCCATCGAGGCGCTTAACGACGAGGAACATGTACGGAGATCCAGGGCGCTGAATGAAGAAGGCAAAAAATATCTGTACCGGGAATTCAGCTCTATCAATATAAAATATGTCCCGACAGAGGCCAATTTTATATATATTTCAACTAAAAGCACTTCCGGCGTTATATATGAAAAACTTCTCCGGAAGGGAATAATTGTGAGGCCTGTCGGCCCGAATGAGATAAGGGTGACAATAGGTCTGCCCGAGGAGAACAGGCGTTTAATAGATGAATTAAGACAGCTGATGCTGGATGGACCGGTTGTTTCCGGTTAAGTAATCAATTAAATTTATATCAAAGGTTGTTGCATATAAGGAGGACTGGATGGATATCATTGTTTTAAGGCAGGACGCGGCGGAAGAAGAAATAAGGCATGTCATTAAAAAGCTGGAAAGCCGGGGGCTGAAGGCCAATATTTCAAAGGGCACTGAAAGAATAGTAGTCGGCGTTATCGGAGATACGGCAAAGGTGACGGAGGAAGAGGAAGACGCCTTCCGCGCGATACCGGCGGTCGAAAGTGTTGTGAGGATACTGAAGCCGTATAAACTCGCAAGCCGGGAATTCAGAAAGGAAAATACAGTAATAAATGTAAGAGGAAACATAATCGGCGGAAAGAAGATTCCCGTGATGGCCGGGCCGTGCGCCGTAGAGGATGAGACTGTACTCATGAATATAGCCAGGGAAGTAAAAAAAGCGGGCGCGACATTTCTGAGAGGCGGCGCATACAAACCGAGGACCTCCCCCTACTCCTTTCAGGGGCTGGGGGAAAAAGGGCTCCGCTACCTCGCCGACGCGCGGGAGAAGACCGGACTTCCCATTATTACGGAGATAATGGACCCAAGGGACCTGGACGCGATCATGGAATATGCTGACATAATCCAGATAGGCGCGCGGAATATGCAGAATTTCAGGCTCCTCCTGGAAGTCGGCGCCGTCAACAAACCCGTTATGCTTAAACGGGGACTATCGGCAACCATAAAGGAATGGCTTATGTCCGCCGAATATATTATGTCCCAGGGAAATCAGGAAGTGATACTCTGTGAAAGGGGCATAAGGACATTTGAACCCGCGACAAGGAATACACTTGACCTGAGCGCGGTGCCCGTTCTCAAAAAACTCACGCACCTCCCGGTCGCTGTCGACCCAAGCCATGGCGTCGGGAAACTGGAGCTTGTAGCGCCGATGACAAAGGCGGCCATCGCCGCCGGGGCCGATGCGATTATTATAGAGGTACACACAAATCCCGAAGAAGCGCTCTCCGACGGTGAACAGTCTCTCAAGCCGGGTATGTTCGCAGACCTGATGCTGGAACTTAAGCGCGTAGCGGAAGCCGTCGACAGGGAAATATAATACAGGAAATATACTGAACCAAAATCTTATGACAAAAATACATTTCAACAGGATCACCATTCTGGGCGTCGGGCTGATTGGTGCGTCATTCGCGCGCGCCATGAAGAAAAACGGATTCTGCGATCATATCACCGGTTTCGGCAGAAATACCAGCAACCTGATTAATGCCGTAGAGAGGGGCATCATCGATTCTTTTGAGTCTGACCCCGCGCTGGCATGTGAAGACGCGGACATGATAATGTTCTCAACTCCCGTGGGGTCTTTTACCAATCTGGCTGAGAAATCCCGGCCTGCTTTTAAAAAAGGCTCCATTGTGACCGACGTGGGGAGCGTAAAAGGCAACCTTGTATACGAAATGGAAAGGCTGATGCCTGAAGGCGTCCATTATATAGGCGGCCATCCAATAGCGGGAAGCGACCATTCCGGCATTGACTCATCAAACGCCGAACTTTTCAGGAACGCTAAATATATTATTACGCCGACTGAAAATTCCGAGGCGGGCGCACTCGAAACAGTTTCCGGGGTATGGCGGTCGTTAGGGTCCAACGTGCTGACAATGACCCCTGAAAAACATGACAGGATCTATGCCGCTGTCAGCCATCTTCCTCATATTATAGCGTACGCCATCGTAAACGCCGTGGCGGAAATCGACAACTCCTATCTGGGATTCTGTGGTCAGGGGTTTAAAGACACAACAAGAATCGCCTCCAGCCCACCCGAATTATGGAGGGACATCAGTTTACTCAACAGAGATAATCTGATAGAAAGCATCTCAATCTTCCGGAAAAACCTGGATATGCTTGAACATTACCTCAGCACTTCAGACGCTGAGGCCCTTGAAGGGGAATTCAAAAAAGCCCGGGCTCTGAGGGACGGCATTGGACCGAATTGAGATAAACAGGGCGAGAAGATTCAAGGGGGAATTCTCTCCTCCCCCGGACAAATCAATTTCTCACAGGGCGGTGATCCTTTCCTCCATTTCAAAAGGCAAGGGGGTCGTCAAAAATGTGCTGAGGGCGGAGGACACGAAGAGCACCATAAAAGCGCTCAGGGCCGTTGGTACTGACATAAGAGACGAGGGTGACAGGCTTATCATACGCGGCAACGGCCTGCGCGGTCTGTCCGAACCTCCCGATATCATCGACTGCGGGAATTCAGGAACAACTATCAGACTACTGCCGGGAATTCTTGCCGGGAACCCATTTTTTTCCGTCCTGACAGGCGATGACTCCCTAAGAACCAGACCGATGGCAAGGGTAATCGAACCACTCGCCATGATGGGGGCCGAAATAAGGGCAAGGTCTAATGACAAGTTTCCACCGATAGCGATCAGGGGAGGCGGGCTGCAGGCCATAAAATACAGTATGCCGGTTGCCAGCGCCCAGGTGAAATCATGCCTGCTCCTGGCCGGTCTTTATTCCGAAGGGGAAACCTCTATAACAGAGCCGGCGAAATCCCGCGACCATACGGAAAGGATGCTGGCTGCTTTTGGCGCGGACATAAAAGTGGATGGCCTTACAGTATCGGTTAATGGGGGCGGGGAACTGACACCCGTAGAAGTTGAAGTGCCCGGAGATTTCTCATCGGCCGCATTTTTTATTGTGGCCGCGTTACTGGTCCCCGGCGGCGAGATCACCCTGAAAAACGTCGGAATAAACCCCGCGCGGACGGGACTCCTTGATGTGCTGAAAAAGATGGGGGCGGATTTCGGGATATCGAATATCCGGGAAGTCTCGGGAGAACCGGTTGCCGATATATACTGCAAGGGCGGTTCCGGTCTGAAGGCCGTCAGTATAGGTGGAAGTGATATACCTTCTCTCATCGATGAATTTCCTATCCTGTGCGTCGCCGCCTCATTCGCGGAGGGGACAACCACAATAACCGGAGCAGAGGAACTGAGGGTGAAGGAATCCGACAGAATAGCATCGATCGCCTCGGAGTTAAGAAAGATGGGCGTCGAAATAGAAGAATATGCGGACGGCCTGAGTATCAACGGCGGCGGAGGACTGCACGGGGCGTTAATGGAAAGCCATGGTGACCACAGAATCGCAATGTCAATGACTGTCGCCGCCCTGAACGCTGAAGGCGGATCAACAATAAACGGAATCTCCTCGGTCGACATATCTTTTCCGGATTTTTTTGAGATTATAGGAAGGATGACCTCTTGAAAAGAGTGATCGCGATAGACGGACCGTCAGGAGCGGGCAAAAGCACAATCGCAAAACTTCTCGCTGACAGGCTCGGATTCGATTATCTCGATACAGGCGCGCTTTACAGGGCCGTCGCCCTGCACCTCGTCAGGTCCGGCTTTGACGAAAGCGCGTCCGACCAGGACATATTATCTGCATTTAAGGGAACGGAAGTGGCCTTCAGCGACGGACGGGTCATGATTAACGGGAAGGATGTCTCTATGGATATCCGTTCTCCTGAAGCCGGTCATTACGCCTCTGTATTTTCCGCCAGAAAACCGGTGCGCGATCACCTGCTGAAAATCCAGAGAAACGCTGCGGAAACAGGAGACCTTGTAGCCGAGGGCCGCGACATGACCACGGTCGTATTCCCAGGTGCCTGCGTAAAATTCTACCTGGACGCTTCGGTCGACGAACGGACTGGAAGAAGGACCAGGGAACTTATTTCAAAAGGCTTCGCGGCGGATGAAGACCACATACGTAATGATATAATCGCAAGGGACATGAGAGACTCCGGGAGGGAGATAGCGCCTCTCAAAAAAGCCGATGATGCTTACGTTATCGACTCAACCCGTCTCTCCACGAATAAAGTTTTAGAGAAGATGCTGGAATTCATTAATCATGGGCGGGGAATAACAGTTGGCGGGACCAGGGAAAATTCATGAGATAAGAGATATGCGGAGGAACACGCATTGAAAATAATCACAGCAAGAAGGGCCGGATTCTGTTATGGCGTTAAAAGGGCCATTGATATCACATTTAACAGGGCAAAAGAAATGAGCGAAAACATTTATACACTGGGGCCCCTGATCCACAACCCCCAGGTTATAGATGATATGAAGAGCAAGGGAATTTTCCCTGTCGATATTGACAAAATAAAGGATAATGCTAATATTAAGGAATTGATCATCAGGACACATGGAATACCATGCGAGCTATATGATAGTATATCGGCTAATGGTTTCAGGATAATCGACGCAACGTGTCCCTTTGTGAAAAAGGCGCAGCATTATGCTAAACTTCTTAAAGAGAGTGGTTATCAGGTGATTATTTTGGGAGACATTAATCACCCTGAAGTGCGGGGACTGATGAGTTACGCGGGCAAGGATGTAATTGTTTTGAATGGGGATGCCCCTTTGCCGAAGCTTAAATCCAAAGTAGGGGTTGTGGTCCAGACCACCCAGCCTGTTGAAGCTCTGAAAAAAGTCCTTTCAGATATAATTGAGCATATCAGGGAAATTAAAGTATATAATACCATATGCAATTCCACGGCACTGAGACTGGAAGAAACCGAATATATGGCGAAAAAGGTAGATGTGATGCTGGTGGTCGGCGGTAAGAACAGCGCAAATACAACTCAACTTGCAAATTTATGCAGGTCACTGAATGTCATGACCTATCACATAGAAACAGCTGCCGAGTTGGATGGCGGCTGGTTCAACGACATCAGCACCGTCGGCATTACCGCCGGCGCGTCAACTCCCAAATGGATTATAAAGGAAGTGAAAAAAAGAATTAAAGATATAGGAGGAAGACCCAGTAATGGAAATCGAAAACAATGAAATGGAAAGGCTCTATGCCGAGACTTTCCATGGTATTCAGGAAGGCACAATACTGGCGGGGAAGGTATTGGCTGTAAAGCATGACGGCATTATCGTTGATATCGGGTATAAATCCGAGGGTATTGTCGGCATCTCTGAATTCACGAAAGACGAATTAAATTCACTCAACCCCGGCGACCCGATCGAAGTATACATAGAACAGATCAGGGATTCCGAGGGCATAGTGAAGCTGTCCAAGGAACACGCGTCAAAGATAAAATCCTGGGAAGTAATAGAAAAAGCCGCGCAGGACGGCGCACGGATTGAGGGGACAATTATAGAGAAAACAAAAGGGGGAATGACAGTTGATATAGGGGGCGTTAATGCGTTCCTCCCCGGCTCCCAGATCGATACAAAGATCGTTAAGGACCTGGACCGTCTCCTTGGGGAAAAAATGACCTTCAAGGTGATGAAGATTAACAGTAAGTACTCGAACATAATAGTCTCCAGAAGGGCGATAATCGAAGAGGAGAGAGTCAAACAGAAAGTCGAGACGATCGGCAAAATTAAAGAGGGCGTGCTCCTTGAGGGGATAGTCAAAAACATAACGGACTACGGCGTGTTTATAGACCTGGGCGGACTGGACGGCCTTCTTCATATCTCTGATATCTCATGGGGCAGGATAAACCATCCGTCGGAATTCTTCGCGATAGGGGACGAGATCGAGGTGCTTGTCCTCAAGTATGACGAAATAAATGAACGGGTGACGCTCGGATACAAACAGAAACAGCCTGACCCCTGGCTGAATGCGGATGAAAAATATCCCATGGGAAAAACCCTTGAGGGAAAGGTTGTCAACCTTACGGATTATGGAGCGTTCATTGAGCTGGAACAGGGACTTGAAGGTCTTGTGCATATCTCCGAGATGGAGTGGCTTCCGAAACCAAAGCACCCATCGAAATATCTCTCGGTCGGGGAAACCGTAAAAGCGGTCGTTCTGAAGATAGACAAGGGAGAGAGAAAGCTCTCATTAAGCATAAAACAGACGAAACCGAATCCATGGGAGATTATTCGCGAGCAGTACAGCGCCGGTCAAAAGATTACAGGCAAGGTAAAGAGCCTGACGGAATTCGGCGCCTTTGTCGGACTTCCCGACCTGCCTGTTGACGGTCTCGTTCATATTTCGGATATTTCATGGACCAAACATATAAAACATCCGTCCGAAGTCCTTAAGAAAGGGCAGAAGATAGATGCCGTTATACTCGCGATTAACCCTGAAAATGAAAGAATAGCGCTCGGGGTGAAACAGCTTGAACCGGACCCGTGGATCGAGTTAATTCCATCGACATTCAAGCTCGGGAATGAGGCCATGGGCAGAGTTCTGAGGATTACGGATTTCGGAATATTTACCGAACTTGAAGGCGGAATCGAGGGACTTATATATTCCTCCGAGATCGTTCAGTCCGATCAGGACGGGACTGAAATAAAAGAAGGCGATGAAATCCTTACCCGGATTATCAAGATAGACCTTAATGAGAGAAAAATCGGCCTGAGCATGAAAAACATTACAAGGCAGGACCAGTGAAAAGAGCCTGTCTGGTTATAACCGGTCTGCTGCTTTTTCTGATAATAGTGAGCCTTGTTCTTGCTTTATTTCAGAAAAACAGCCCTCTTGGAAGTAAAATAGCGCTCATCCGCGTTGAAGGACCCATTCTTGCTGCAGGGAAAACCGTGGACGAGATAAAGGAATACACTAAAGACGCCTCGATAAAGGCGATTGTCATAAGGGTCGACAGCCCCGGCGGCGCTGTAGCGCCTTCACAGGAGATATACGCGCAGGTGAAAAAAGCCGCAGCAAAAAAGATCGTCGTCATCTCCATGGGATCGATCGCGGCATCGGGCGGCTATTATCTATCTGCTCCGGCTTCAAAAATTATAGCAAATCCAGGGACGTTGACCGGCTCTCTGGGTGTCATACTTGAAATACCCAATATAGAAAAGCTGATGGAGAAAATAGGAGTGAAGACCGAGGTCATAAAGAGCGGGAGGCATAAAGACATCGGATCCATGTACCGCCCCATAGGGAAAGAGGAGAAGAACATACTGCAGGGAGTAATGGACAATGTCCATGAGCAGTTTATAAAAGCTGTATCCGATGGAAGGGGCCTGGACATTGATGCAGTCAAAAAAATAGCTGACGGCAGAATCTTCACCGGCGAACAGGCCCTTGAATACGGTCTTGTGGATGAACTCGGCACACTCGAAGATTCAATTGAAATAGCGGCCAAAATGGCGGGAATAACAGGTGAACCCAACGTTGTAACCCGGGAAGATAAATTCTCAATTTTTGACATACTCAGAAACAAATTCCCCAGGGAGATGACGGATATTTTCCCTGCCGTCACAATAAAATACTTATATTCACCCTAAGGAGGTTTTATGACTAAATCGGTACTCATAGAGAAAGCCTCGGAGAAGATCGAAGGCCTCACAAGAAACCAGACAGAGATCGTGGTCGATACTGTATTCGACTGTATCAGGAATGCGCTGATTAACGGGGAAAAGCTGGAGATAAGGGGATTCGGTAATTTCCGGCTGAAGACAAGAAAGCCACGCAAGGCACGGAATCCCAAGACCGGCGAAAGCGTTGACGTCCCCGGCAAGAAAGTACTGCATTTCAAAATGGGTAAGGCGCTTAAGGAGGCGCTCAATCCGGAGTAACAGCGTGGCCCAATATAATTGAGCCGCTGACAGGACATGCTGGCCGCCATTATACCGGACTTTTATAGTTGCGACACTTTCCGGTTCCCTGGGATATCTCCCGTCCCTGGGAGACGTACTGAAAAACCCCGGAGAGGATCAGGAGGACTGGCGGGACAAGGAGTTATAATGCCGGCTGGAGAGTACGTCCGGTTAAATAAATCATATCGCAATCCGCTACAGGAATTCTTTCGATTATAATGTCAAAAACAGATCTGAAGTCGCTCTCAAAGGGCGAAATATTTGATTTTGCCGGCAGCCATGGCCTGCCCAGGTACAGGGCCGCCCAGATCATACACTGGATATACAAAAAACACGCATCCTCAATCGATGAGATCACGGAGTTTTCGAAAGAGCTCAGGAAGGCGCTTGAGGAACTGGCTTTTATCAGCTGCATTAAGCTCGCCAAAAGACTTATATCATCCGACGGCACTGAAAAATTCCTCTTTTCCCTGGACGACGGACGCCTGATCGAGAGCGTCCTGATACAGGATAAAAGCCGCCTGACTTTATGTATATCCTCACAGGTTGGGTGCGCGCTGGGCTGCCGCTTCTGCCGGACAGGAAAGCTGGGACTGACCAGAAATCTGAAATCTCACGAGATATTAGACCAGGTAATCGCCGTAAACAGAATTCTGGCCGGACAGGAGGTTAGTACTGCCCGGCCCCCTTTATCAGGAAATAATGGCAGGGCTTTTTCACCTCGAAAAATCACTAATATCGTATTTATGGGGATGGGAGAACCGCTCATGAATTTCGATGAAGTGGTTGAGGCCCTCTGGAAAATCGTGATATTCACCGGGATCTCCAGAAGAAAAATAACGCTTTCCACGGCCGGTATTCTTCCGAAGTTCCCTCTTCTGCCCCAAAGGGCGCCTGAAATAAACCTCGCCGTCTCTCTGAACGCAACAACCGAGTCTTCCAGAAGCGAAATAATGCCCGTAAACAGAAAATATCCGCTCGCCGCCCTGATCGGGGCCTGCAAAAAGTTTCCGCTGGGGCCTGGCCGAAGGATCACTTTTGAATACATCATGATTAAGGGTGTTAACGATACACACTTGGACGCGCGCCGTATCGTCAAAATGCTGAGAGGAATACGCTGCAAGATAAATCTCATACCACTGAACCATGACGAGCAAGGAGGGTTTAAACCTTCATCGGAGAAAAAGATCCTTGAATTCCAGAAAATCCTTGTCGGGGATAAAATAACCGCGTTTATCAGGCGAAGCAAAGGAGGGGATATATGCGCTGCGTGCGGCCAGCTTGCGTCGGGTCAACACTGAACTGACATTTCGACCGGAGGAAGAAATCCGGATTCCCGCTCAACAGAACACGGGAATGACTGAGGTGTGGACCACGGGAATGACAGAGGTGTGGACTGCGAATGACAGAGGTGTGGACTGCGAATGACAGAGGTGTGGACTGCGAATGACAAAGATGTGGACTCAGTGAAGTGGGGGATTCAGAGTGAGCTACCCTCAGATTGTTTCAGGAGTTTGCTGGCCAGTTTAATCAGTTCCTGCGTCTGAATCGGTTTCGGAATGAACGCATTCGCGCCAACGGAAAAGGCCCTTCTTCTGTCTTCTTCGGCACCCTCGGTTGTTATGACGATTATGGGAATATCCTTATAAGCGGGATTCCCTCGCACAAGACTTATAAGTTTAATGCCGTCCATGACAGGCATATTTATATCTGAAAGAATAAGGTCTATTTTATTGGACAATAATTTCTTCATGGCGTCCACTCCGTCATTTGCCTCTATAGCCCTGGCGCCGCGAATCCTCTTAACCGCGAAACTTATTAGCTGCCTCATAGTTGGTGAATCTTCCACTATCAGTATATTATTACCCATATCGTTTCACCTCATCTTACTGTTTTCTCTTTCAGAAGGTCAAGGAAACTCTGCAGAGTGGTAAGTTTCCTCTCTGACTGCGTATACAACCTTGAGGAATAGATGGCTGTCGCGGCATGTCCCGCCAGCAGGTTAAACAATTCATAGTCTATGCTCGTAAAACCCGCCTTCTGCGTCAGAAGAGTATAGATAGAGATAACACCGATAATATGATCTTTTATCTTCAGTGGAATACAGACTATGGGATCGTTAAGGTTAACTTCTTTTGCCTCGGTTATGTTTTCAGAAAAAAAACTCTCGCCTTCCCTGGCCACGGTACCGATTGTCCCCTGCCCGATCCTTACTCTGGGCACGGATGAAGTCTCCAGGCCTTCGGCAGCGACGGGAAGAAGGTCATCCGTTTTTTCATCGATGAGAAATATCGTGAATTCTCGCGCGCCTATCAGATTTATTACTATTTCGAGAACGACCCTCAGCACCTCGGAAAAATCCAGTGTGGAATGGAGCTGGTAGCTCGCAACGTACAGGTTGGCAAGGTTGTTGTTTTCCTCCTCAACTTCCAGGTACTTCAATGCGAAGTCCCTGTTTTCTGCTTCCACCTCCCTGAACCTTTCATGGTAAGAACTCAACTCCTGTTCGAGCTGTGTGATCCGTTCTTCGAAGAGCTTGATCCTTTCTTCGTTGCCTGCCCTCTGTAACTGCTCTTCAAGCTGTACTATATTATATCTGAGTTTTTCGTTATCCTTTAAAAGCGCCTTGGTGAATTCCTCTCCTCGCTTGAACATCTGAAGGAATTCATCCGCTTTCTTGAAATTACTGTTTTCTTTTTCCACTAGTCTCCCCCTTTTGCATACGGTTTGTTGACCACCTTTATTATTTCAGCCGGGATATCCGCAATATCAAGGATCCTGTCCGCCGCGCCAGCCTTTATCGCCTCTGCCGGCATCCCGTAAACAATCGCGCTTTCCTCCGACTCAGCAATAGTATAACCGCCTTTTTCTTTTATTTCCAACATCCCTTCCCTGCCGTCATTTCCCATACCCGTAAGAATAATCCCTATGGCGTCACGTCCGAAATTTCGCGCCGCGGACTTCATCATAAAGTCCACTGAAGGCACGTACCTGTCCGCCAGAGTTCCTTTCTCAAGGGAAACAATCGTTTCTTTCTTTTTTCTGATCAGGCCCAGGTGATAATCCCCTGGACATATAAGGGCCGTCCCCGGTTTAACCGGTTTTCCGTCTTCGGCCTCTCTTATCTTTATTTTTGACAGGCTGTCCAGCCTTTCCGCAAGAGGACGGGTGAATCCCCGGGGGATATGCTGGCTTATCACTATAGCTGCTGAAAAGTCAGCCGGAAGCCTTGTCAGGATTATCTGAAGCGCCGCCGGCCCTCCGGTCGACGAACCTATCGCCAGAAGCCTGGTATCACGGCCTCTTTTTTCATCGAACTGCCCGACCGGTTCTTCCTTATTAAGAATTTCGAGGTTACGGCTGATCAGGTCCATTCGTATGTCCCTTATTCCCCTGACTTTCCCGATGAGGTCCTTTTTTATTGTCTGAAGTTCCACCGAGGCATGCCTGGTGGGCTTCGCGATAAAATCGACCGCTCCAAGTTCAAGCGCCTTGAATACTGTCCTGGAATCACTATGGGAACTGACCATAATAACGGGCGTCGGTCTCTCACGCATCAGCCATCTCAAAAAGCTGAATCCGTCCATCTCCGGCATTTCAAAATCAAGTGTTATTATATGAGGTTTGTATCTCAGGGTTTTGGCCATGGCGTCAATGCCGTCGGTGGCGACACATATAACATCGAGATCCGGGTCCTGCTCCAGCATCTTCTTTATGACCTGCCTTGTGTAGGTGGAGTCATCCACAACGAGTATTTTTGTCTTCATATCACATCCCGTAGCTATTTTTGAGAGGTTTCCTGTAGACCATGTCATGACTGAAATGCTTCAACGAAAAGGCCGTTGAGATATTCAGCAGAGACTCGGCATGACCAAGCAGAAGGTAGCCGCCGTCAACAAGCCTGTCGTGAAAATTTTCGACGACTTTTCTCCTTGATTCATAATCGAAATATATCAGTACATTTCTGCAGAATATAACATCCATTTTTCCGAGGAATCTTGTCCTGACAGGGTCAAGAA